>JBDSXE010000547.1:0-3450 GCA_039926325.1 Paracoccaceae bacterium
AGGGCTTGGCGCTGCCTTTATGGTCCCCGGCTCGATGACGCTGATTTCCCGCGCCTATCCACGGACCGAGCGTGGCGCAGCTTTGGGCGTCTGGTCATCCGCATCGACGGCCACCACCGCCTTCGGCCCGGTGCTAGGCGGCCTGCTGCTGACCGTCGGCGGCCCGGATGTCTGGCGTGTGATCTTTATCCTGAACCTGCCCCTCGGCCTTGCCACGCTTTGGCTGCTCTACAGATACACGATGCCGGACAAGGGCCGTCCCGGCACCCCGGTGGACCTTGGCGGCGCGGTCCTTGCCACCTCTGGCCTTGGCCTGCTGGCATGGTCGATGACAAGCGAGGCCAATCCCTTGCCGCTGTTTGCCGCAGCACTTGTGACGCTGGCGTTGTTCTTGTTCTGGGAGACCCGGCACTCTGCCCCGATGATCCGGCTTGCGATGTTCCGCAACCACGCTTTCGCCGCCGCCAACCTTGCCACGCTGCTGCTGTATACAGGCATTATTGGCATCATGTTTTATCTGCCGATGACAGCCATCTCGGTCTGGCACATCTCTGAGTTCGGTGTGACCGCCGCGTTTCTGCCAACCTCGGTCATGATCGCTCTGCTGTCGGCCCGCGCGGGTCGTCTGGCAGATCGCGTTGGCCCCGGCCCGTTGATGGCCGTCGGTGCCGCCATCGTGGCCATCGGTTACGCGGCCATTGCCGTTTACGCACACGAGGCGCGGTTCTACAGCCACACCGTCCCATTCATGTTTGTCGTGGGGTTCGGCCTTGCCCTGTTGGTGGCCCCGTTGACCGCTGCCGTCATGGCCAACGCCGCCGAGTCCGAACAGGGTGCCGCGTCGGGCATCAACAACGCGATGGCCCGCGTGGCTGGTCTGATCGGCGTGGCGCTGATGGGGCGCATCGCCGCATGGTCCTATGGCGAAATCACCGGATCAAGGCTAGGTTTCGGACTGAAAGGCACCGACCCGGCGCACGTTCTTGCCACCAGCACAGCCTTCGCTCACATAGCGGCGTTTTCAGCCGCGCTGGCGCTGGCGTCTGCCATCGTGTCCGCCGTCTGGCTCAGTCGTAAACCCGCCAACTGAATGGGTCACTCGTCAGCGTTCGCCTGGGCCCGGCTTTTTCCTGCGACATCCATCGCCAACGTTGCCGCCATGAACTTGTCCAGATCGCCATCCAGCACACCCTGAGTGTCGCTGGTTTCCACATTGGTCCGCAAATCCTTGACCATCTGGTAAGGCTGCAAGACATAGGATCGGATCTGGTTGCCCCAGCCCGCATCTCCCTTGGCCTCGTGCGCCTCGTTGATCGCCGCGTTACGACGGTTCAACTCCATCTGGTAAAGCCTTGATTTCAATGCCTTCATCGCAATATCGCGGTTCTGGTGCTGTGACTTTTCGGACGAAGTTACGACTATGCCGGACGGAAAGTGCGTAATCCGCACTGCCGAGTCGGTCTTGTTGACGTGCTGTCCGCCGGCACCTGACGACCGATAGGTGTCGATCCGGATATCCTTATCCTGCACGTCAATCTCGATATTGTCGTCCACGACCGGATAAACCCAGATCGAGGCAAACGACGTCTGGCGTTTGTCAGCTGACCCGAACGGCGAAATCCTGACCAACCGATGCACGCCAGATTCCGATTTGAGCCAACCATAGGCGTTGTGCCCGGAAATCTTGTACGCCGCTGATTTTATCCCCGTTTCATCGCCCGCCTGTTCTGACTGCAACTCAACTTTATAGCCTTTAGATTCCGCCCAACGGTAATACATCCGCGCCAGCATTGACGCCCAGTCACAGCTTTCGGTACCGCCGGCCCCGGCGTTGATTTCAAGGAAGGTGTCGTTGCTGTCCGCCTCGCCGTTCAGCAAAGCCTCCAGCTCTTTGCCCGCTGCCAGATCCATCAGTGATTTCAAAGTAGCCTCGGCCTCAGTGACTATCTCTGCGTCACCCTCTGCCTCGCCCAAATCGATCAGTTCCACGTTGTCGCTTAGACCGGATGAGATCAGCTTGTAGGTCGACAGTGCATCCAGCAGCCCCTGCCGTTCCCGCATCAGCTTTTGCGCCTTGCCGGGATCGTTCCACAAATCCGGCGCCTCCAGCATGGCGTTGAATTCTTCCAGTCGATGATCGCAGGTTTCAATATCCATGCGCTGCCCAAGCAATTTCAATGACTTGGCAATCGCATCGACATAGTTCTGCGTTTCGGCGCGCATGTGAAGGACTTCCTGTGGAACGTTATGATCGGCTCGGGGTGATAGCTGGTGCAACGATGGGGGGCAAGTCGGTCAGTACAAACCACCCGAACTGAGCGAGCCGAAGTTGGCCTTCTTTGGCACAGTCTTGGTTGTGCCATCGCCGGTCGTCACGGTGTCACCCTGGTCAGTTTCACCCACGGCGAACAACGGCAAGTCCTGCCCCATGCCAAACCCACCATCCACCAGCGCGCCCAAGCCGAATATCGGCTCTTCGCCATCGCGGAAATACTCGGGCTGAACGTTCGGCCCGCTCGACCCATCCGGCAATTGCGCGCCGGTGTAGCGGTCGATGTTGATGAAATGCCCGCCCGGCGGCACCTTGAAGTCCGTCCCGCCAAACCGCTTGACCGCCTGCTCCATGAACGCTTGGAAGATCGGCACGCACAACGTCCCGCCAAACGCCCCCGGCCCCAAGCTGCGCGGCGTGTCATATCCCATGTAGCAGCCCGCCACGATGTTTGACGTAAAGCCGATGAACCACACGTCCTTGGCGTCGTTCGTGGTCCCCGTCTTGCCAGCCACCGGCACTGAAAGATGCACGCCCGAACCGGAGCCGCGCTTGATCACGCCCTCCATCATCGAGGTCAGCTGATAGGCGGTAATCGCATTCATCATCCGTTCGCGATCGGAATTGATGTTGACGCCTTGACCCAAAGGCAGGGTATCCGCCTGACAATCCTGGCATTTTCGGTTGTCATGGCGGTAGATCGTCTTGCCGTAGCGGTCCTGAACCCGGTCAACCAGCGTCGGTTCAACCCGCTCACCACCATTGGCAAACTCGGCGTAGGCCGCGACCATCTTGAACAAGGTGGTCTCCTGCGACCCCAAAGCGTTGGCCAGCACCGGCTGCAATTTGTCGTAAACGCCAAAGCGTTCGGCATAGCCTGCAACCACGTCCATGCCGATTTCTTGTGCGATACGGATGGTCATCAAGTTCCGGCTCTGCTCGATCCCGGTCCGCATCGGCGTCGGGCCATAGTATTTTCCAGTGGAGTTCTGCGGCGTCCACAACCCCTGCGGCGTGTCAATTTCGATCGGTGCGTCGATGATGATCGTCGCCGGGGTAAAGCCCGAATCCAAAGCCGCCGCATAGACGAACGGCTTGAAACTCGACCCCGGCTGCCGCGCCGCCTGCGTGGCGCGGTTAAACACCGAATCCTCATAGCTGAAGCCGCCCTGCATCGC
>JBDSXE010000548.1:0-2965 GCA_039926325.1 Paracoccaceae bacterium
GCAGAGTGGGTCAAAGTACCCATCGGTTCAAAAATCTCACCCGTCGGACCGACGGAGCCTGCGACGACGACGATCCGGCCCGAGGCATCGGCAATCTCGCGCCCCAACGCGGCGGCGACCTTGTTCAGTTCGCGCACCCGGCCTTGGGCGTTGTGCAGTTTCAGCCGCGCCGCGTTGCCGCCAAAGCTGTTGGTCAGGAAAATGTCCGACCCGGCATCGACTGCCGACTTGTACAGCCCGCGGATGTTGTCGGGGCGTTCGGTATTCCAGAACTCTGGTGGTTCGCCCGATTCCAGTCCCATGTTGAACAGGTTGGTGCCGGTGGCCCCATCGGCCATCAGCCAATCACGCGTCGACAGCAGCTTGGAAAGCGCATCAGCCATGGGGGTATTCCTGATCAGAATTCGTTCATCAACTGGGCTTTGGCAACCGGCAGCAATTCGCGCAGTTTCGCGCGCACCTCGTCAGCACTGGTTTTGCTGCCCAGATCGCCCACGACTTTGCGAACCACATCTTCGGTGCCAGCCTCTTCAAAGTCGGCGTTGACGACTTCCATCGCGTAAGCGGCGGCGTCGTCACCCGACTTGCCCATCAGGGCGGCGGCCCACAGGCCAACCAGCTTGTTCCGGCGTGCTTCGGCGCGGAACTGCATATCGGCATCATGGGCGAATTTGGATTCAAAGGCGGTTTCGCGGTCGTCAAATTGGGTCATGGTCAGGTCCTCGACTGGATCGGATCGTTAGCCTCTCATATGCCCTTCGCGTGAGGTTCCCGCAAGGGGAGCCTGCATTGCCTTGCGAGGGCACGGCCTTTGGCCTATAGGGCCTTAAGGACCGGGCGGGGCGCTGTGCGCTGCCGCCCTGATGGGTTTCGGAGAGTTCATGGCACGGCGCAAGAAGGTCTACGAGGGCAAGGCCAAGATACTGTATGAAGGCCCGGAACCCGGCACGTTGATCCAGTATTTCAAGGACGAAGGTGCCGCCAGCCCCGCCACGCCAGAGGTCGGCGCTGCGGCGTCCGAAGGCAAAGGCGTGCTGAACAACCGGCTGTCAGAGTTTTTCATGGCGGGCCTGAACTCCATCGGTGTTCCGACGCATTTCATCCGCCGGATCAACATGCGTGAGCAGTTGGTGCGGATGGCAGAGATCATTCCGATCGAGGTTGTGGTGCGGAACTTTTCCGCGGGAGAGCTGTCGACACGGTTGGGCATTCCCGAAGGGACGCCGTTGCCCCGCCCGATCGTTGAATACTACTACAAGGATTCGCGGCTGAATTCGCCGCTGGTCAGCGAAGAGCATATCATCGCCTTCGGTTGGGCCAGCCAGCAGGATCTTGATGACATGATCGCCCTCGCGCTGCGGGTGAACGACTTTCTGTCGGGCGTGATGATGGGCGTTGGCATTCGCCTGGCCGATTTCCGCATCGAGTTGGGCCGCATCTGGGAGGGCGATTTCATGCGCCTGATCGTCGCGGACGAAATCAGCCCGGATTCGTGCCGCCTGTGGGATCTGCGCGGCGTCGTCGAACGCGGTGATCCGCCGCTGGAACCTGGCCCGCTGGCCGATGTCTATACTGAACTTGCGCGGCGTTTGGGGGTCTTGCCCAGCAACGTGACCCACGCCCCGAAGCCGACCCTGATCAATTAGGAGACTGCCATGAAAGCCCGTGTGACCGTGATGCTGAAAAGCGGCGTGCTGGATGTGCAGGGCGAGGCGGTGCGCTTTGCCCTTGGGACGCTGGGGTTTGGCGGCGTGAACGGCGTGCGGCAGGGCAAGCTGATCGAACTCGACTTGATTGAGACCGACCGCGACGCTGCCGAAGCGTCGGTCAAGGCGATGTGCGAAAAGCTGCTGGCGAACACGGTGATTGAAGGCTACCGCATCGAGATTCTGTGATGCGCGCCGCTGTCATCCGCGAATACCGCGCCGATCTTAGCCTCGAATCCGTCCCCGATCCGGTATGTGAGGCGGACGGTGTCGTGTTGAAAGTGCTGGCTTGCGGGATTTGTCGCAGCGACTGGCATGGCTGGGTCGGTGAACATCCCCGCGTCAAGCCCGGTGCCATTCCGGGCCATGAATACTGCGGCGAAGTGGTCGAGGCGGGGCCGCTGGCAAAGTGGCGAGTGGGCGACCGGGTGATTGCGCCCTTCATCCTGTCCTGCGGCGAGTGTCCAGAATGCCGTTCGGGCCAAACCACGACTTGCCGCGCCGCCCGGGTGCCGGGCTTTGGCGAACCGGGCGCTTATGCGGAATATGTCTCTGCGCCGCACGCGCACAATCTGGCGCGGCTGCCCGACAGCCTGACGCCTGCGCTGGCGGCGGGTCTGGGGTGCCGGGTGACGACCGCATTTCACGCACTGACCGGGCGGGCGGCGCTGCAGGCGGGCGAATGGCTGGCGGTGCATGGCACGGGCGGCATCGGCCTGTCGGTGCTGCTGATCGGGCGGGCTTTGGGCGCGCGGGTTATCGTGGTGGACGTCGTGCCGGAGCGGTTGGCGCATGCGCTTTCGCTTGGGGCCGAAGTCGCCGTCGACGCACGGGACGGCGACGTTGCGGCCCGGATCATCGAGGCTACCGGCGGCGGTGCCGATGTCTCGGTCGAGGCGCTGGGGATCGAGGTTACGACCAACGGCTCTTTGGAATGCCTGCGGCCTTTGGGTCGGCATGTTCAGGTCGGGTTGCCGACCGGGCACACCGCCAAGATGCAGATCAACATGAACGCGGTTTATATGAAGCAGCTGGCCCTGTTTGGCACACGCGGAATGCCCAGTTGGCGCTATCCGACGCTGCTAAGCCTGATCGAGCGCGGAATGGTCGACGTGCGGCCCATCGTGGCGCGGCAGGTCGCACTGTCGCAGGCGTCGGGCGAATTGCGGGCATTCGATGCGCCAATGCCGCCGGGTGTGGCGGTGATCACGGATTTCGCACGGTAGCGCGTGGGACTGGCCGCCGGGGAGGTTTCACAC
>JBDSXE010000549.1:0-2619 GCA_039926325.1 Paracoccaceae bacterium
GGGCGCGGCAGTGATTTTCTGGGGTGGCGGATCAGCCGCGCTGGCAATACCGAGATTGTGTACGAAGATGGCGCCGCACACCGGATGGTCTGGCGCGTCGCCAGCACCGACCCTGATGAATCCAGCATGGCAGAGGCGATGCAGCTTGCTGTACTGGCGGATCGTGTCGTTCCGACCCTGATTGATGAACTTAAAAAGCGGGCGATTGCCGTGGAACGCATCGCCGTCTGACGTAAACGGGCCTTGCCATGGCCATTTCTCGTCAGTCTGTCAGCACCAAAAGGGTTGCGTGATGCCGCGTGATCCGGTTAGTTTGATCAAAACAATGATAACAAAGCCGACAGGGTGATCAATGTCTGAACCTAAGCAGGGCCGCTTTTGGGGCTCCGAGGCTGCGGCTGGTCTTGGACTGGTCAGCCCGACCGCGATTTACGCCGTCCTGCTGCTGGCCGCTCCGTTGGCATTCATCGTGATCGCGTCAGTGCTGACCGATGGCTATCTTGAGATCATTCCAAAATTCCAGCTCTGCAATTACTTCGGTGAATGCGCGTCCTACAAGACCGTCGATGGCCAACTGGTCGAGACGCAGAAATATTTGGGCGCGTGGAGCGATCCTGTGCTGTTTTCGGTGATGATGCGGTCGTTGTTCGTGTCGATCCTGGTGACGGTGGCGACAGTTTTTCTGGCTTATCCAATGGCCTATTTCATCAGTTTCAACGTCAGCCCGGCCAAAAAGGGCATCTGGCTTTTCCTGATCACGATCCCATTCTGGACCTCTTACGTCATCCGGGTGTTCATGTGGAACGCGATCCTTGGCTTCAGCGGCGTGGTCAACTGGATATTGATGGGCATCCACCTGATCGACAAGCCGCTGGATATGACCTTCACCATTCAGGCGATGGTCATCACGCTGGCCCACAGCTTTGCGCCCTTCGCCATCCTGCCGATCTTTGTGGCGCTGGAAAAGATTGACCGCAGCCTGTTAGAGGCCGGTCAGGATCTGGGCGAGAACCGCTTCACGACCTTTCTGCGGGTAACGCTGCCCTTGTCGATGGCTGGCGTGGTCGCCGCAGTGCTGATCGTTTTCATTCCGACGATTGGCGACTATGTGACGCCCAAACTGGTAGGTGGCGCGAAGTTCCCGATGATCGCCAACTCGATAGAGATTTTGATGCTGAAGGGTGACAACAAACCCCTGGGGTCCGCCATCGCGGTGTCGGCAATGTTCATCGTCGGCCTGATCAGCGTGCTGTTCCTGTTCCTGAACCGGCGTTACCTGCGGGGCCCGAAGTGAAGTTCTCCGTACTGAAAATCTATGCCATTGCCTTCCTGATATTCCTGTACGCGCCAATCATCCTGCTGCCGATTTTCGCGTTCAACGACTCGACGGCGGTGGCGTTTCCGTTGAAGGGTTTCACGACGCAATGGTTCCAGAACGTCTGGAATGATTCCGACCTGTGGCAAGCGGTGCGGAACTCGCTGCTAGTGGCTTGCACGGCGTCAGTGTTGGCAACGACGCTGGGTATTTTTGCCGCCCGTGCCAGCACGCGCTACAACTTTCCCGGCAAAGGCGGCGTGATGGGTCTGATCATGCTGCCGATGGTGCTGCCGGACATGATCATGGCGATGGCGCTGCTGGTCGTGTTGCTGTCGATCGGCATCCAATTGTCGCTGATGACGGTGATCATGGGCCATGTGCTGATCTGTACGCCGTTTGCAGTAGCGATCCTGACCTCGGCGTTTCAAAGCTTGGATAGGTCGCTGGAGGAGGCAGCTTATGATCTGGGCGAGGGCCCGATTTCCACCTTCTACCTGGTGATCCTGCCGCTGGTAACGCCCGGCATCATTTCTGCGCTGCTGATTTCGTTCACGATCTCTCTGGACGAATTCGTGGTGTCGAACTTCCTCGGCTCCAAGGACAAACTGCTGTCGGTCTACATCTTTGGCCAGTTGCGTTTTCCGAAAAGCGTGCCGACGATCATGGCTTTGGGGGCGGTTTTGGTGGCGCTGTCGATCACCCTTTTGGCCCTTGCTGAATACTTCCGCCGTCGCGGCATTGCCCGCACCGGCGCCAAAGATACCGGAGGCTTCCTGTGACGTCTGAAAACCCCATGCCCAAGCAAGATATGATCGAGTTCAAGGACGTTCATAAGTATTATGGCGAGTATCACGCCCTGCGCGGCATCAACGCCACAATCCGCGCGGGTGAATTCTTTTCGCTGCTTGGCCCATCTGGTTGCGGCAAGACCACGCTGCTGCGAACCATTGCCGGGTTCGAGGGGATTTCGTCTGGGGTCGTGTTGATCGACGGCAAAGACGTGGCAAACATCCCGGCCAACCAACGCCCGACCAACATGGTGTTCCAAAGCTACGCCATCTTCCCGCATCTGACGGTCGAAGAGAACGTAGGCTTTGGCCTACGAAAAGACCCGCGCTCCAAAGAGGATAAAGCCCGAGCGGTGGCAGAGGCATTGGTGATGGTCGGCCTTGGCGGCTACGGTAAACGTGCGGCGCACGCGCTGTCTGGTGGTCAGCGGCAGCGCGTGGCGTTGGCGCGGGCGCTAATCCTGAAGCCGAAAGTGCTGCTGCTGGACGAACCCTTGTCGGCGTTGGACAAAA
>JBDSXE010000550.1:0-4162 GCA_039926325.1 Paracoccaceae bacterium
CGGTTCTGAAGTGCAGCAACTGACCCACGACCCGCGCGTAAACTGGTTCCCTCACCTTTCGCCCGACAACGCCCGAATGGCCTACATCAGCTTCCCCGAGGGCACACAGGGCCACCCCGCCGACAAACCTGTCATCCTGCGCGTGGCCTTGCCCGATGGCTCAGATATCCGCGATCTGGATGCGTTCAACGGCGGTCAGGGCAGCATTAACGTCCCGTCGTGGTCGCCCGACTCCAACCGGCTCGCGTATGTCCGCTATCCGGTGGCAGATTGACCGGTCTTGGTCAGATCCTGCCGAGTGGCCAGCACTCCGGGGGTATCATGGGGTGAATGGTGGGCGATGACGGGCTCGAACCGCCGACATTCTCGGTGTAAACGAGACGCTCTACCAACTGAGCTAATCGCCCCCTCGGGCCGTGTAGCGTCACCCGCCAAAATGTGCAAGCCTTGCCGCAAATCAAAAAGCGCGCCCCATCACGGTGCGCGCTTTTTCAAAAAATGGTGGGTCGCACAGGGATCGAACCTGTGACCCCTACCGTGTGAAGGTAGTGCTCTACCGCTGAGCTAGCGACCCGTCGGCGGGCTACTTAGCCCTGATCACTTTCATCTGCAAGGGCGTCTTTATCCTCGGACGACATCGCAGCAGACCCCTTGCCCTTGGCGCCCTCGCCCGTGCCTCGCCGCAGCTTGACGGTCATTGCGCCGCCGCCAACAGTGCCGGCTTTGGCAACGCGTGCCTTGCCGAAATTCGGCAAATGCAGCGTCTCGCCCCGTTGCAGCGCGTCACCCATTTGGGTCAGCGTCGCTTCGACGATTTCCTTGACGCCCTTCTTCTTGCCACCCGTCGCTGCGACTACGCGGTCCACCAGATCCTTCAGCCGCAGGCCAGCGCCGACAACCTTGGCCTCGCCTTCGACCGCAACCACAGTATCAAGCGGCGCAGCAGCCGCGACATCGACCATTGCCTTGCCCACGGGTCGGGCGCCCGCCTTCGCTGGCCCCGCCTTCGCTGCGCCCGCCTTCATCCCGGTCTTGGCCGCAGGTTTCGCTGTCGTCGTCTTGGTGGGCATGATGGGATGATCCGCTTTTGTTTCCAGGCTGGCCGCGACCCTAGCGCGGAACCGTAAAACAAAACAGCAATAATGACGAAATCGCAAATATCTGAAAAGTTGAAATTGACAGGTGAAAGGACCAAGAGCAGGCTAAAGCGGCATTTTAACATAGGAGACCGGAATGCGTCATTCACTCTTGGCCACCACTGTGGTGCTTGCCATGACTACGTCAATTGCCCAGGCTGGCGGCACCGTTGAACCGGTAATGGCCCCAGCCGTGGTCACTCAGACGACGCACAACAGTAGCAGCGGCAGCGGGCTGGTTGTGCCATTGTTGTTGCTGTTGGTGATTGTTGCCGTGGCAAGCAGTGGCGGTGGCGGCGGCGGCTGATTCAGCCCGTAGACTCCGCCTTGGAATCTACCACGTTAAAATAAAAACACGCTCCCCAGATCAAGGGGCGCGTGGTTTCTTGGCATTGGCGCTCTGCGCGCTGTAGGCGGCGTTGTTTCGTCGCACTTGGGTTGATTTGCCCGCAACGCAGGATCCTCCGCCGCTTTGTCCTATTCCACCGCTTACGGATAACCTGCCAGCGCCACGTTCAGCACTTCGCTGACGTGTGACACCGAGATAATCGTCATGCATTATTTTACATTGTCCGGGATCAGCACCTTCTTGATGCCCCCTGCAGCGTCACCAGAATGACGAGATCGCAAATATCCGAAAAGTTGAAATTGACAGCTGATATGGCCAAGTGCAGGCTCAAGCAGCATTTTAACATAGGAGACCGGAATGCGTCGTTCACTTTTGGCCACCACGGTGGTGCTTGCCATGACTTCGTCAATTGCCCAGGCGGGCGGCACCGTTGAACCGGTAATGGCCCCTGCCGTGGTCGCGCAGACGACGCATAACAGCAGCAGCGGCAGCGGGCTGGTCGTGCCATTGTTGTTGCTGTTGGTAATTGTTGCCGTGGCCAGCAGTAGCACGCCGGTTCGCTAGGCACGCCTGCGTAATCTCCCCGGATATTTACCGCATAAAATATAGAAACGCGCCCCTCGATCAAGGGGCGCGTTTTGTTTGGCTCAGTTTCGGAACGCGTGGTGAGGAAGGGTAGCAGCCGGTTTTCCTCAATGATCACGCGACCACTGTTGTTCTAGTGCGCCGTAGCTGGCGACCACGCCTCGTCGCGTTTGGCTTGACGCGCCAGCGCCAAAGCTTCTTCCGCCGCTTCGTCCCATTCCACCGCTTCCGGTTGACGCACCAGCGCCACCTTCAGCACTTCCCGAACGTGGCTTACCGGGATGATCGTCAAACCCTGCTTCACATTCTCTGGGATCTCGGTCAGATCCTTGGCGTTCTCTGCCGGGATCAGCACCGTCTTGATGCCCCCCCGCAGCGCCGCCAGCAGCTTTTCTTTCAGCCCGCCGATTGGCAAAGCATTGCCGCGCAGCGTTACTTCGCCCGTCATCGCCACGTCCTTGCGAACCGGGATGCCGGTGATCACCGACACAATCGACGTCACCATCGCCAGACCGGCCGACGGCCCGTCTTTAGGTGTCGCCCCTTCCGGAACGTGGACGTGAATGTCCATCGTCTCGAACTGCGGCGGCTTCACACCAAGTTGCGGCGAGATCGAGCGGACGTAAGATGCGGCAGCCTCAATCGACTCCTTCATCACGTCACCCAACTTGCCGGTGGTCTTCATCCGGCCCTTGCCGGGCAGGCGCAACGCCTCGATCTGCAGCAACTCGCCGCCGACACTCGTCCACGCCAGACCCGTCACGACGCCAACCTGATCTTCCGTTTCGGCCAAACCATAACGGAACCGCTTGACGCCCAGATAGGTTTCCAGCTTGTCCGCCGTGATTTCAACCGTTTTGGCGGTTTTCTTCACGATCTCGGTCACGGCTTTACGCGCCAGCTTGGCGATCTCGCGCTCCAGATTCCGCACGCCGGCTTCCCGGGTATAGGTGCGGATGATCTCCATCAACGCGTCGTCGGTGATCTTGAACTCGCCCTTCTTCAAGGCGTGCCCGGTGATCTGCTTGGCGATCAGGTGGCCCTTGGCAATCTCGCGCTTTTCATCTTCGGTGTAGCCCGACAGCGGAATGATCTCCATCCGGTCCAGCAGCGGCCCCGGCATGTTGTAGGAGTTCGCCGTGGTGATGAACATCACGTTGGACAGATCGTACTCGACCTCCATGTAGTGATCAGTAAAGGTCGCGTTTTGCTCTGGGTCCAGAACCTCCAGCATGGCGCTGGCCGGGTCGCCCCGGAAATCCTGGCCCATTTTGTCGATCTCATCCAGCAAGATCAGCGGGTTGGTCGTTTTGGCCTTCTTCAGCGCCTGAATGATTTTGCCCGGCATCGACCCGATATAGGTCCGACGGTGGCCGCGTATTTCAGATTCGTCCCGAACGCCGCCCAAACTGATGCGGATGAACTCACGCCCAGTCGCCTTGGCAACCGAACGCCCAAGCGAGGTTTTACCGACACCCGGAGGGCCGACAAGGCACAGGATCGGCCCCTTCAGCTTGGCCGAACGCGCCTGCACCGCAAGATATTCGATGATGCGCTCTTTGACCTTTTCCAGCCCGTAGTGATCGGCATCCAGCACCTTCTGCGCCGCACCCAAATCCTTCTTGACCCTGGATTTCGTGCCCCAAGGAACGCTCAGCAGCCAGTCAAGATAGTTCCGGACCACCGTCGCTTCTGCGGACATCGGCGACATGTTTTTCAGCTTTTTCAACTCGGACTCGGCCTTGTCGCGCGCCTCTTTGCTGAACGCGGTCTTGGCAATCCGCGCCTCAAGCTCGGCCACCTCGTTCTGGCCTTCCTCGCCGTCGCCAAGTTCCTTCTGAATGGCCTTCATCTGCTCGTTCAGATAGTACTCGCGTTGCGTCCGCTCCATCTGCGATTTGACGCGGGTCTTGATCTTTTTCTCGACCTGCAAGACGCTCATTTCGCCCTGCATATGGCCGAATATCTTCTCAAGCCGCTCTGCCACGTCCAGCGTTTCCAGCAGTTCCTGCTTCAACGAAACCTCGACACCGAGATGCCCAGCCACCAGATCCGCCAGCCGTGCCGGTTCGCGCGCCTCGGCCACCGCCGA
>JBDSXE010000551.1:0-8452 GCA_039926325.1 Paracoccaceae bacterium
CGTTGATAGGTAAGGTGGGGTTGAACCCCACCCTACACCTTCATTCCTCGGTTGCACCCGGACGCAGTTCCGAAACAAAGCGGTCAAAGTCATCCGCTGCCTGGAAGTTCTTGTAAACGCTGGCAAACCGCACATAGCCCACGGTGTCGATCCGCGCCAGACTTTCCATGACAATCTCGCCAATCGTCTTGGACGGTATATCGGTATCGCCAAGCGATTCAAGACGGCGCACAATGCCGGAAATCATCTGGTCGATGCGTTCGGGATCAATCGGGCGCTTCTGCATGGCGATGCGGATTGAGCGTTCCAGTTTGGAGCGGTCAAAATCCTCGCGCTTGCCAGACGACTTGATAACCACCAGATCGCGCAACTGGACGCGTTCGTATGTGGTGAAACGACCACCGCAAGCGGGGCAAAAGCGGCGGCGGCGGATCGAAACGTGATCCTCTGCCGGGCGCGAGTCCTTCACTTGCGTGTCGATGTTCCCGCAGAATGGGCAGCGCATCGGCTTGCACCTCTTTTTGTTGTTACTGCCTCTAGACCCGGGGTTTTCCCCTGTTATTGGGGCGAAGTATAGAGAGACTGTCCACGGTTCGGCTAGTGGGAATTTCTGACTACTTCATCTAGGGTTAAATGTGTGGCGGGCGAGACTCAGAACAGTCGGATTCAGGCGGTTGCCAACGTCTCTGTTTGATATCGTGACAGGTGCCAACCTGACGGAGCCCATGTCATGGAACCCATCCGCACCGCCTCACCCACCTGCCTGCTGCCGGAAGAGGCTGAAACCCGGCGCGATGTGATGCGCTGGCGCAAGGCGCAGCGGCTGGAAATGATTGCCGCGCGGCAGGCGATGGCCGTGGCAGACAGACAGTTGGCCGACGCCAAGATTTCAGACGCGCTGGCAGCTGAGGTCGGCATGGTGATCGGGCTGTATTGGCCGTTCAAGGGCGAACCGGATTTGCGCGTGTGGGCGGCGCAGCGGCGGGCGAATGGGGCGCAGATCGCCTTGCCTGTCGTGGTGGAAAAGGGTCAGCCGTTGCAGTTTCGCTTGTGGCGGCCCGAAATCAAGTTGGAGCGTGGGGTGTGGGACATCCCGGTTCCACCGCCAGACGCGCCGGTCCTGCATCCCGATCTGATCATTGCTGCCGTCGTAGGGGTCGATCCAGCAGGCTTTCGGCTTGGCTATGGCGGCGGGTTTTATGACCGCACTTTGGCCGCCGAACGTACCGCAGGCCACCATGCGCGGGTCGTGGGCATCGGATTTGGCTTTCAAGCCCTGCCCACGATATTCCCCCTGCCCCACGATATTCCGATGGACCGGGTAGTTCTGGCGTAACGTGAACAGGAACCCGCCTATTCACACAGGCGTGACTGGTGCGGCGGGGAGGCTCCGCTAGCCTTGGGCAGTTCCCATCCCGAATAGGAGAAAACCATGACCCGCATGACGGCCAAGGATTTCGATCCGGAACTGCTTCAGCTTTATGACTTTTACGCCCACGGCATGATCACCAAGCGCGATTTTCTGGACCGTGCAGGCAAATTCGCGGTCGGCGGCCTGACCGCCGTGGCGATCCTGGGCATGATGAGCCCCAATTACGCCATTGCCGAGCAGGTGTTGTTCACCGACCCGGACATCATCGCAGACTATGTCACCTACAACTCACCCAACGGCAACGGCCAGGTGCGCGGCTATCTGGTGCGGCCATCCGCCGATCCGGTCAAGCGGCCCGCCGTGGTGGTCGTCCATGAAAATCGCGGGCTGAACCCGTATATCGAAGATGTGGCGCGGCGTCTGGCCAAGGCCGGGTTTGTGGCACTTGCCCCCGATGGGCTGACCAGTGTTGGCGGTTATCCGGGCAATGACGACAAGGGCAAAGAGCTGCAATCCACCGTCGATCCGACCAAGCTGATGAACGATTTTTTCGCTGCCGTGGAATGGCTGATGGATCATCCAAACTCTACCGGCAGCGTCGGGATCACCGGGTTCTGCTATGGTGGCGGCGTGGCAAATGCGGCGACTGTGGCCTATCCGGAACTGAAAGCGGCGGTGCCGTTTTACGGAATGCAGCCAAAGGCCGCAGATGTGCCAAAGATCAAGGCGTCGCTTCTGATCCACTATGCCGGCCTGGACACCCGCGTGAACGCTGGGTGGCCAGACTTTGAGGCGGCACTAAAGGCAGCTGGGACCGACTATCAATGCTTCATCTACGAAGGCGTCAATCACGGCTTCCACAACGATTCAACCCCGCGCTATGACGAAAAGGCGGCGGAACTCGCGTGGGGCCGGACGATCGACTTCTTCAAGGCAAAGCTCGTTTAGCCCTACTTGCGGGCAAACAGGCAAAGTACCTCTGCATGAGCGGCGCTGATACTGCCATCTTCGCCACCCAGCATGATCAGCCCGGTTTTGCCGGCGCTATCGGCAGCAGTCAGTGTAAAATCCATGCCCTGACCGGAATGGCGCGGCAACGACGACGTCCGGTATATCCGCGTGGCGACAGGCTGACCGAGGGCATAATGAACATATTGGCCCGCAGCACACCAGAACGCGGCAGGTGAAGCATCGCCGTCGTAAGGCACCGAAAATGCGGCGTTGCCAGTCGCCTGAACGCCCATATTGTTCGAGGCGGTAAAAGCCTGTGCCGGTAGGGCAAACAGGAGCGGAAAGATGGCGTAGCGTATCATGGCAAGGCTCCGGATGATTTGGGTTAAACATAGCGCCAGACCAGCGGAATGTTAGCCCCGCCGTGTCAGAATCGGCTACTTGCCGCTCGGCCGCAGCGGCGCATAGCCGTTGGGCTTACGAACCGGAAGCCGCCCATGTTCCCGCTTGCACCAAACCTACGATCGGAGGGTAAGAGCCACTTCACCGGAATAGGGCTCCGTCACGCCGCGCCCACCGCCGAGGTCTTCGAGGATCGGGCGCAAGGCGTCCAGGCTTTGGATCATCATCGGGCGTGCTGCGACCATCGCCGCCATACTGTCCCATTCACCGACAACGACAAAGCTGCGTTCGCCGGTTTTCACCAACGAGAACGATCTGCCGCCCGGCATTTCCTTCATCGACATATCCTTGTGAAGTTTGATGAAGTCCTGCTCTTTCCCGGGTTTTACTCGCATATGCACAACATTCATGGCTGTCATAACTGGATCCTCCCTAAGGTTCAGGTCAGCAAAGTTTAGCACGAACGGGGTGAGTCGGGGGATTTGCTTGCTCCACGCCTATGGGGCTGCTGGCACGATTGCGACACGGAATGAATTCCCGCGCCGGGCGAGTAACGCTATAACGGAACGGCAGTCGGTCCGGTCGCCGTCCGGGTGCCGCATTTTGAAGGAAGCTGATGATGACCCCGCGAATCGCTCTGCTGGCCGTGGCACTGTTTGCTACACCGTCGCTGGCTGAAACAACCTATCGCGACGACCGTTCGACACCTTCGGCGGTAGTGCAATCGCTGTACAACGCCATCGACCGGCATGAACTGGCGCGGGCCTACTCCTATTGGGACGGCAGCGCCGAAGTACCAGATTTCAGTACCTTCGCAAAGGGTTACAAGACGACAGACCATGTGGAATTGGTGCTGGGAATGGTAACGTCAGATGGCGCGGCAGGCAGCGTGTTTTACAACGTGCCCGTCGCAATCCGCGCAACGGACACAAGCGGCGCCACTCACGAATTCGCCGGGTGCTACGTGCTGCGCCTGGTCAATCCCGCCCTGCAAGAAGTGCCGCCGTTCCGCCCGACGCACATCGTCTCGGGGCACCTGAAACCAGCCAGGGGACCGTTGAACGCAGCTTTGCCAAAGGAGTGCGCGGGGTGAGGTTCAATTATGATAGCGGCACAGGACGATTTCCTACGCGCTATCAGTGACCCGGCAGAAGCCAAACTAACCGTCGCGCGGGGACGCCAAACAGTTGGCGCGAATGCCGGACCAGCGCGACCTAACTATCAAGCCCCAGAGATTTCACCATGTGCCAATCAAAGCCCCGAACACGTTCTTGTTCGGCGGTGACATCCTGTATCGTCAGGCCAGTGCTGGCATAAAATCCGTCAGCGAATGACCCGGTGGATGGCATGGGCTGACCCGCATCAAGGCTTTCTTTCGACACGACCAAAGTCGAAACGTTGGGCAAACCCTGTTCCGCACAAATGGCAGCAGCTTCGTTGAGGTAGCTGCTCAGTCCTTGGCCATTGACCTTTGACATGCCCAGGCGGCGTGCCAATTCCGAATATGTCAGCGCAGACTCGCCATTCAAGGCAGCCTTTGCAACGATCTGAATCGTTGCAAAGGCGCGTTGTTTGGTCAGCGGAGTGATGTCACGACGCTCCGTCATTGGTCGAGAAAGCTGCGGAGTTTGCGGCTCCTGCTCGGATGCTTCAGCTTCCGCAGCGCCTTTGCCTCGATCTGCCGGATACGTTCCCGTGTGACCGAGAATTGCTGGCCGACCTCTTCCAGCGTGTGGTCAGTGTTCATGCCGATGCCGAACCGCATCCGCAGAACCCGTTCCTCGCGCGGCGTCAGCGAAGCCAGAACCCGCGTCGTGGTTTCCTTCAGGTTTTCCTGAATCGCGGAATCCAACGGCAAGATCGCATTCTTGTCCTCGATAAAGTCACCAAGCTGGCTGTCTTCCTCATCCCCAATCGGGGTTTCCAGCGAAATTGGTTCCTTGGCGATCTTCATCACCTTGCGGACCTTTTCCAGCGGCATTTGCAGCTTTTCAGCCAGTTCTTCCGGCGTAGGTTCGCGGCCGATTTCGTGCAGCATTTGCCGCCCGGTGCGGACCAGTTTGTTGATCGTCTCGATCATATGGACCGGGATGCGGATCGTGCGGGCTTGGTCAGCGATCGACCGGGTAATGGCCTGACGGATCCACCAGGTCGCATAGGTGGAAAATTTATACCCCCGCCGATACTCGAATTTATCGACAGCCTTCATCAAGCCGATGTTGCCTTCCTGAATAAGATCAAGGAATTGCAGACCACGGTTGGTGTATTTCTTGGCAATCGAAATCACCAGACGCAGGTTCGCCTCGACCATTTCCTTCTTAGCCTGACGCGCCTCTTTCTCGCCCTTCTGGACCTGATTCACGATCCGGCGGAATTCCGAGATGTCGACGCCGATATAGGTGCCGACGGCGGCCATTTCGGCGCGCAGTTCCTCAACCTTTTCGCGCGACCGCTCCATCAACGCCTGCCAGCCGCGACCAGCCTTAGTCGCCATCCGGTCCAGCCACGTTGGGTCCAGCTCGTAGCCCTGATACTCGTCGATGAATTCGCGGCGGTTGATCCGTGCGGCGTCGGCCAGTTTCACCATGCCAGAGTTAATCATCATGATCTTGCGGTTGATGCCGTAAAGCTGGTCGATCAACGCTTCGATCCGGTTGTTGTGCAAATGCAGTTCGTTGACCATCACCACGATCTCTGACCGCAGCTTTTGGTAGGCCGCTTCTTCGCCAGCCGAAAAGCGGTGCTTTTCCGACAAGGTTGCGGACATCCGCAGATCCTGCATCGCCGCCAGCTTGCTGTAGTCGCGGGCGATCATGTCCAGAGTTTCCAGAACCGCCGGCTTGAGTGCCGCTTCCATCGCAGCCAGCGACATCGCAACGCCGTCTTCATCGTCATCGTCGTCTTCCGCAGCGGCCATGATCGGGTTGCCGTCGGCATCCATTTCCGGCTCGTCGGTGGTAGCGCGGCGCGGTGCGGCATCGACATCAACGCCGTCCAGATCGGCGCCAACCAGACCTTCTTCGCCATCCAGAGAACGACCAAACGTCGCTTCAAGGTCGATCACGTCGCGCAGCAGAATGTCTTCGGACAACAATTCGTCACGCCAGATGATGATGGCCTGGAACGTCAGCGGGCTTTCACAAAGCCCGGCGATCATCGTGTTGCGGCCAGCCTCAATCCGCTTCGCAATGGCGATTTCGCCTTCGCGGGACAGCAGTTCGACCGAGCCCATTTCACGCAGATACATCCGCACCGGATCGTCGGTCCGGTCCAGCGCCTCTGTCGTGGTGGTGACAACAGCCACATCGCGCGAGGTTGAAGAGGTTTCGACAAGCTCGCCCACGACAGGTTCGCCCTCTTCAGCCTCATCATTTTCGATGATGTTGATGCCCATTTCCGACAGCATCGACATAACGTCTTCAATCTGCTCGGACGAAACCTGTTCGGGCGGCATGACCGTGTTCAGCTGGTCATAGGTGATGTAGCCACGCTCGCGGGCGTCGGCGATCATCTTTTTGACGGCGGCCTGGCTCATGTCCAGCGAGACATCGGCCTCTTCGCCTTCAGGTTTCACGTCATCGGTGTCTTTGGGGGCCATGGGTGCTCCAACAAGGGCGAATCAGATAGCGAATCAGTGGGCGAATCAGATCGTGACATACAGCCATATCGCGAATCACGGGGGAGTTGCAGGGGCGGTCAGTGCTTTTTCTTTTCCCACACCCGGGAGTTAATCAAATTCTGCAAATGGTTCGACAGGGCGGCGCGGTCTTCGCCCATATCGGCAGTGTCGGCACGCGGCGGATGGTCGGCGCGGTGGCGTGCCTCGTTGGCTTGCGACAGCCGCCAAGTCAGGCCCTCATCCACCAGACCGACGAAATCTTCGATCCCATCCTCGATTTCACGACGCGCACCACGACCGGCGTCAAGTTTGGCCAGTTCTTCGGCAAGGCACAGGGTTGCAAGTTCAGCATCGGCGCGGTTGCGGACAGGTGGTGCGATCTGCACATGGGGTCGCGCCATCAAGACGTCAAGAGCAGCGGGCGCTGCGCGGCGCAAGCGATCCTCCAAAGTGTAGGGATCAAGGTGCGACAGCAAAATTGTCCGGATGGCATTGTGGCCCTCGCCCGTCAGCTCCATCCGTTCCAGCGCGGATTCAAAGCGCGGGACCAGCGTGGGGTGGGTGATAAATGTGGCAAGGATCACCGCCTCGCGCAGCACCTCATCAATGCGGCCCGAAGCGGTTGCCAGCAGAGAGCCTTTGGTGCTGGACAGCGCCGGTTGCGGCAGTTCGGTGAATTTGCCCTTCCGCTGCGGTTGCCAGTTCGGGCGGGCGCGGCTGCCGAACAGCTCTAGCCGCAGGCGCTTGATTTCTTCGCCGTAATGGCTGCGGATCGAGGCATCGGTGATGCGCGTCAGCGCCGCCCGCAAGGTCTTGTCGAGCGCCGCCTTACGCTCGGGGCTGTCAAAGCTGCGGCCGTCCGTCTCACGCCGCCACAACAGGTTGACCATCGGTTGCGCGGCATCGATGACCTTTTGCATGGCGCCTGCACCTTGCGCCTTGATCAGATCGTCAGGGTCCAGTCCGGTAGGCAGAATGGCAAACCGCAAACCCTTGCCGGCCTCTAGCAATGGCAGGGCCAGATCCACCACCCGCAGGGCGGCAGCGATCCCCGCCTTATCGCCGTCCAGCGCGATGATCGGTTCGTCGTGAATGCGCCACATCAGTTTCAGCTGATCTTCCGTCACGGCGGTGCCAAGCGGGGCTACGGCGGATTTGAACCCGGCTTCCACCAAGGCGATCACATCCATATAGCCTTCGGCGACAATCAGCGGCTGGCCCTTGCCAGCGGCTTCGCGGGCGGGGCCGTGGTTGAACAGGTTGCGGCCCTTGTCGAACAAATCGGTTTCGGGACCGTTCAGGTATTTGGCGCGGGCGTTCGGGTCCAGCGCGCGGCCCCCAAGACTGATCGCCCTGCCCCGACCATCACGGATCGGAAAGATGATGCGGCCACGGAAGCGGTCATAAGGTGCGCCGCCATCGTCCGGCTTGGCGCAAAGACCGGCTTCGATGATCAGCTGCGGGGCGATACTTTTCTGTGTCAGCGCATTGAACAGCGTCTGGCGTTGATCTGGGGCAAAACCGATTTCCCAACGGTCCTGCGCCGCCTCTGACAGCCCGCGTCGCGCCAGATAGGCACGGGCCTCGGCAGCGGCAGAGGTTTTAAGCTGCAGGCGGAACCATTTCACCGCTTCTTCCATCACCTTGGTCAGTTCGGTGCGGTGATCGGCCTTTTGTGCTGCAACCGGGTCGCGCTGCGGCATCGCCATCCCGGCCTCACGCGCCAGAACCTCTACCGCCTCCATGAAACCAAGGTTTTCGGTCTCTTTGACAAAGGTGACGGCATCGCCTTTGGCGTGGCAGCCGAAACAATAATAATAGCCCTGGCGATCATCGACGTGAAAGCTGGCCGACTTTTCCTGATGGAACGGGCATGGCGCCCAAAGATCACCCTTGCCCTGATTGGACCTGCGCTGATCCCATGTGACCTTGCGGCCCACGACCTGCGACAGCGAGGTGCGGGTGCGAAGCTCTTCAAGGAATCCGGGCGGCAGGTTCATCGGCGCATTATCGGCGCGAGGGGCGCAGGTGACAAGGGCGGAGCGGGGGTTTCACACCCCCGCACCCCCGTGGGATATTTATGAGCAACTGAATTAGCCGAGCAGGTC
>JBDSXE010000552.1:0-8392 GCA_039926325.1 Paracoccaceae bacterium
GGACCGGAGGGTTTCACACCCTCCAGACCTCCCGTGGGATATTTATGAAAAGATGAATGGGTGGAGTTACAGGAAGCCCGGGGCGAGTTGCAGGATGCCGGTTTCCTTGCCGCGCCAGTTTTTCTGCACGGCGTTCAGGCGCTTGCGGGCATAGGGGTGGTCGGCGGCGAGTGCGCCCAGTCGGATCAGCAGGGCGGTGATCACGGCTTCGGATGCGCGATGGCCGCCGTCGGTGATTTTCAGGGCGATGCCGCGTTTCTGGTCTGGCAAGATGGCGACGTAGACCGCTTCCGCGCCGCCCTTGATGGCGACTTTGCCATCCATTGCGCGCATCAGTTCGGTGCAGGCACCGGTGTCGCCCGAGATAAGTTCGGGGTAGGTCGCCATCGCGCGCGTCAGGCGGTGCATGGCGCGGTCGCGTTTGTCGCCGTTTCCGGTGGCCCCGGCAAAGCTGCCCATCGCGCGGGCAAGACCGTGGACGGAGGTCGCGAAATTGGGGGCAGAGCAACCGTCGATGCCCCAGCCGGGTGAGGTTTCTTCCGTCACCTCTTCAAACGCTTGTTTGATCTGGACCTGCAGAGGGTGATCCACGTCGGTATAGTCGGGCCCGCCTTTGATGAACTGGTTCATCGTCAGGAAGCCGGAATGTTTGCCGGAGCAGTTGTTGTGCAGCTGGCAGGGGGATTCGTTCGCGCGGATCAGCCGGTTGCGTTCGACCTTGTCCGAAGGCTCATGTGAGCCGCAGCGCAGGTCGGATTCGGACATGCCCAAGCCTTCGAGCCAGGTCCGGGCGAGCGTGGTGTGCAGGGCCGATCCATGGTGGCTGGCGCAGGCAAAGGCGACATGCGCCTCTGTCAGGTTGGCGGCATCGGCGGCACCACTTTCCATCAAGGGTAGGGCTTGCACCATCTTGCACGACGAGCGGGGAAAAATCACTTCGTCAGGGTTGCCCCAGGACTCGACGATGGCACCATGTTCGTCGCAGATCACGGCATGGCCGCGATGGGCGCTTTCCAGTAGCCCGCCGCGCCACAGTTCCACCATTGGTTCAGCCTGCCTGTTGGTCATTTTTCCGCCCCTTCCAGTCAAGTTTCAGCGATTTCCTGCCCATAGGGCTTTCGCGAATTGGTCATTATCGGTTATGCATGGGATATCGAGTGGGAAGTGCCCGCGCCACAGGAAAAACCCGCGATTGAAGCGGTGTCGGTGCGGAGCAGGCAATGGGCGGCTTGGAGGCTGAATGAACATGACAAGCTGGATGACACGTGGCCGCATGGGCTGCCTGATGGTTGCAGGCTTGGCGCTGGCGGGCACGGCGTTGACGGGCACGGCAGGTTTTGCACAGGAGTCGACCAATCAGGTCGCCGTCAAAACCGACTGGAGCGTGTTTGCCGAGGATAACCCGAAAGAATGCTGGGGCGTCTCGCCCCCCAAGGAAACCGTCAATAGCCGGGACGGCAAGCCGGTTTCGGTCAAACGCAGCGATATCCTGCTGTTCGTGACGTTCCGCCCCGGGCAGGCTGGCGGCGAAACCTCGTTCACCGGCGGCTATCCGTTTGCCGGTAAATCGACCGTGACGTTGGACGTCGGCGGCACCAAGTTCGAGATGACGACCGATGGCGAATGGGCCTGGGCCGCAAGTGTGGATGACGACGCCAGAATCCTGGCGGCCTTGCAGAAGGGCACCGATGCGACGCTGTCCGCGCATTCGGCCAAAGGGACGCAGACAAAGGACACCTTCAGCCTGCGCGGGTTTACAGCGGCGATGGCGGAAGCTGCGGGGCGGTGCAAGTAACGGACGGGGTTGAAAATGCCGGCACGTTGCGGGCTGGTGTATTCCGCGTCAAAGCTGACCTGACAGCGCGCCTGTTTTCTTTTGCCATACCATCGCTTATATGCACGGCTTCAGGAGCCGCGACATGACCTTATCCACTGCCCCGATCACTCAAGACGTTCTGACCATTCCGCGCAAGTTGCCGGAGGGAGGGCTGATCAATCTGGTCGGACTGACGCGGCCGCAAATGCTGGCGGCGTTTGTCGTGGCGGGCACGCCTGAACGGCAAGCAAAGATGCGGGTGGGTCAGGTTTGGCAGTGGGTTTACTATTGGGGCATCCGGGATTTTGCCGAGATGTCGAACCTTGCCAAAGACTATCGCGCGCTGCTGGCGGAACATTTCGTAGTGGAATTGCCAGAAGTCGTTACGCGGCAAGTGTCAAGCGATGGCACCCGAAAATACCTGGTGCGGATCACCGGCGGGCATGAAGTCGAGGTGGTCTATATCCCCGAAACGGACCGCGGGACGCTGTGCATTTCTTCGCAGGTCGGCTGCACACTGACCTGTTCGTTCTGCCATACCGGAACGCAAAAGCTGGTGCGCAACCTGACCGCGGCAGAGATTGTCGGGCAGGTCATGCTGGCGCGGGATGATCTGAACGAATGGCCGGTCAAGGGTCAGCCCAAAAAGGACGGGCGGCTGATATCAAACGTCGTGCTGATGGGCATGGGCGAGCCGCTTTATAACTTCGACAATGTCCGCGATGCGATGAAGGTCGTGATGGATGACGAGGGGATCGCCCTTGGTCGTCGTCGGATCACCCTGTCGACCAGCGGTGTCGTGCCAGAGATTGCCCGCACGGCGACCGAGATCGGCTGCCTCTTGGCCGTAAGTTTTCACGCCACTACGGACGAGGTGCGCGACCAGTTGGTGCCCATCAACAAGAAATGGAACATCGCCACGCTGCTGGATGCGCTGCGCGCCTATCCGGGGCTGTCGAACAGCGAGCGAATCACGTTTGAATATGTGATGCTTGATGGCGTCAACGATACCAAAGAAGATGCGTATCGGTTGGTAGAGCTGATCAAGGGCATTCCGGCCAAGATCAACCTGATCCCGTTCAACGAATGGCCGGGTGCGCCTTACAAGCGGTCCAGCGGCAACCGAATCCACGCATTTGCCGACATCATCCACGATGCAGGCTATGCCAGCCCGATCCGCACACCGCGTGGCGAGGATATTATGGCGGCCTGTGGCCAGCTGAAATCGGCCAGCGAAAAAGTCCGTAAATCGGCGCGCGCAAATTAAGCTTCCCACAAGGCCCGGAAGGGTCCATTATGTCCGCTATACCGGAAATCAACCGGACCCACAGAGCGGAAGCCGAACCTTGCGTCCAGTGTTTCACTCTGCACCCTTTCCGCTTTGAGCCAAAGGCTGTTCCATGACCATACCGACTGACCCTGCCATGACACGGCAGGAAAGCGCCCGTGCGTGGGTTCTGAAACTCGCGCAGTACCGGGAGCCGAAGCTGGGCCGCAGCCTGTTCGAGCTGGGGGTGACGCTGGTGCCGTTTCTGCTGCTGTGGGCGCTGGCATGGCTGACGCTGGAGGTCAGCCCGTGGCTGTCGCTGGCGATTGCGGTTCTGAACGGCGGGTTTCTGGTGCGGATTTTCATCATCCAGCACGATTGCGGCCATGCCTCGTATTTCCGCAACCGGAACGCCGGCGATTGGCTGGGACGGGCGTTGGGGGTGCTGACACTGACGCCCTATGACGTGTGGAAGCGGACCCACACGATCCACCACTCGCATCACGGCAATCTGGACCATCGCGGCATTGGCGACGTGCTGACGCTGACGGTGGCGGAGTATCGGGCGCGCGGGTTCTGGGGGCGGCTGTTCTACCGTCTTTATCGGCATCCCGTGGTTCTGTTCGTGCTGGGGCCAAGCTATCTGTTCATCTTGCAGAACCGGCTGCCGTTCGGGCTGATGAAGTCTGGCTGGCGCTATTGGACCTCTGCGATGGGCACCAATGCGCTGATCGGGATTGTGATCGGCCTGATCCTGTGGGTCGGCGGGTTCATGCCCTTGCTGCTGATCTATCTGCCGACATCGGTGATCGGGGCGACGATCGGGGTATGGCTGTTCTATGTGCAGCACCAGTTCGAAGACACCCACTGGGAAAAGGACGACGATTGGCAAATCCATGATGCCGCACTGGAGGGGTCATCGCACTACCAACTGCCCGCCCCGCTGCAATGGATCACCGGAAATATCGGCATCCACCACGTTCACCACCTGTACAGTCGCATTCCGTTTTACCGGCTGACCGAGGTGCTGCGCGACCATCGCGCGCTGGCAGAGGCGCAGCGGCTATCGGTGCGGCAGTCGCTGGCCTGTGTTAGCCTGAACCTGTGGGACGAACAGAGCCGACGATTGATGAGCTTTCGCGAGGCCAGGCGATTGTACGGGGCGGTCTAAGCTGCGTTAACCGGGCGTTTACCATCGCCGCGTGACAGTGGCGGGATGGAAACGAAAGACATAACGCTCCGCCTGTCGACCGTGACTTTGGCTGCGCTGAATATGGCTGCCACAGCAGAAGATGTGTCCATTGGCCAGTTCGTTCGCGATGCCATAACCCGCGATTTGCTGCGCCGGGAAAAAGCAAAGACGCCTGTCAGGGCGGATGAGCGGCTCGTCGCTCCCTTGCGGGCGCTTCTCGCTGACGATTTTGCCTTTGCGCGGGATTGGAATGATCTGTTTGCCCGATTGCGGACCAAGGGATTTCGCCTTGCTGAATCTGGCGGCGGTTTGATTTTGCTGGATCATTCCACAGGTGAGCGGATCTGCAAGGGATCGGAGCTGGGATATGGCTATGCCCAGCTCCTCCGCAAGTTTAATGCCCCTTTTCCTGGCCATGCCCACAAATGGCTGCTTGGCCGGATTCAGGCGGAAATTAGCCCTTCAACACGCCATTCGCCTTGGCCGTGAACGTCGCAATGTAGTCCATCAGTCCGGTCGACAGGCAGTCGGACGGGGTCAGCTTCAACTCTGTCAGGCGGGCGCGGATGCCGTCCATCTTGGATGGGTCGGTGCCGCCCTCGATGATCGACGACACGAATGCCGCAAAGGTTGGTGCCGCCCAGCCGTTGCCGCCAAGCTCGGTATGGATGAAGGACAGCCCGGTGAACGGGTGGTTCGGCCGGGTGACCGGACCATGCATGTGAACGCCGCAGCCCGTGCAGGCGTGGCGCTGGATCAGGGCGCTGGCGTCGACGACCTTCAGTTTTTGCGGGTTTTTGGTGACTTTTACCTTGTCGGACGGCACCACGGCGACTTGACTGAAGGTAGAGCCTGCCGGTTTCCAGCATTTTGTACAACCGCAGACGTGGTTGTGAACGCAGTCAGAGCTGATCGCCACCTCGACCGGGTCGGTGGTGCAGTGACATTTCAGCGTCGCCCCGCCAAAGCCTGCGACGCCCGGTTTGACGCCGGCATCGACGGCCGGATGGATGGATACTATGGCCAAGATTATTCCTCCCAGAATGAAAACATGGCCCTTCTAAGGGGCCAATGCAGCAACCTAGACCGGGCGGGTAGCCTCTGACAACGGCGTTCCTTCGGTTGGCTGCGGTGACGGCACCGGCGCTGGTGGCGCGAAGCGGGTGGCGGCGTGCAGCAGCAGCGGGTTGACCAGGATCGACAGCAATGCGCCCCCGACAATCAGATCGCGGGCCTCGGCCGGAACGATGTTCAGATCGGTGCCCATCACGATCAAGATGAATGAAAACTCCCCGATCTGCGCCAGCATCGCAGCAATATCCAGCGCGCGACCTTGCTGAAGACCAAAGGCGCGCAGCACGCCCCAAGCGGCGGCGGTTTTGACGCCGAGGATGATCAGCGCAGTCGCGACAAGCGCCACAGGCTCGCTCCACAGCGCGGCGGGGTTGAACTGCATCCCTACGGATACGAAGAACAGCACGGCAAAGGCGTCTCGCAGGGGCAGGGTGTCTTTCATCGCCTGCGTGGCAAGGGTCGAGCCTGCCATGACCATCCCGGCAAAGAATGCACCCAGCGCAAAGGACACGCCGAAGAACGACGACGACCCGTAGGCGACCCCCAAAGCAATGGCGAGGACCGACAGGCGGAACAATTCGCGGTTGCCGGTGTGGGCCACGAAATGCAGCATCCACGGGATGACACGGCTGCCCACCACAAGCATCAGTGCGAAGAATGCGGTAATCTTGACCCCGGTGATCGCCAGCATTGCCCAGACCGGGGCCATGCCAAGGCGCACCGCCTCGGTTGCGGCGCTGCCTTCGATCGGGACAGCATCGCCGCCCATCAGGCCCGCGAGGGGCGGGATCAGCACCAGCACGATGACCATGACCATGTCCTGCACAACCAGCCAGCCCACGGCGATGCGGCCGGTATCCGTCTTAAGGACATGGCGTTCGTTCAGCACGCGCAGCAGCACCACGGTCGAGGCGACGGACAGCGACAGGCCAAAGATCAGGCCAGCCCAGATGCCCCAGCCCATCAGCCAGCCCATAGCCATGCCGGCAAGGCTGGCCACCGCGATCTGCGCCAGCGCGCCCGCCGTGGCGATGCCTTTTACCGCCATCAAGTCGCGCAGTGAAAAGTGCAGGCCAACGCCGAACATCAAGAGGATTACTCCAAGTTCGCCCAGTTGCGAGGCCATGCCTTGGTCGGCTTCATAGCCTGGGGTGAAGGGGCTGATGACGACCCCCGCCATCAGATAACCCGCAATCAGCGGTAGCCGCAGGCGATGGGCAAGAATGCCGAAAACGAATGCCAGACAAAGGCCGGCGACGATCGTGCTGATAAGGGGCGTTCCGTGATGCATGCACCCAAACTAAGGGCGAGGGGCGCTGGTGCAATACCGGAAATTGCCAAAGGGGGTCACAATTTTGGCTTCAATCTTTCAATGTGTTGCACAATACCGTCTCTATAGGCAGTTGACCGCTGTGTCGGGCCTGTTACCGCTGGCACATGAGCATCCCTCGCCTTGGCAACGCCGCCGCCCGCCGTTTGTTTCTGGATCGACACGCCTTGGCGGAAGCGCCGGTTGGCCCGGCCAAGGGTCGTGATCTGGCCACGCTGATCGACCGCATCGGGTTTGTGCAGCTTGACAGCATCAACACGGTGGAACGCGCGCACCACATGATTTTGTGGAGCAGGCGGCAAAGCTATCGCCCGGAGGATCTGAAGCGGCTGCACGAACGCGACCGGGCGGTGTGGGAGCATTGGACGCATGATGCCTCGATCCTGCCGATCCATTTGCACCACTATTGGCAGCACAACTTTCCGCGTCGTGAAGAACGGATGCGGAAGAACTGGGCCAACTGGTTTCGCGGCGGGTATGAGCCGCAGTTTGAGACTTTGCTGGCAAGGATTGCGGCGGATGGCCCGGTGACGACTTCGGATGTGGGAGAGGGAGAGGCGCGGGGTTCGGGTGGTTGGTGGGACTGGAACCCGTCCAAGACCGCGCTGGAGTGGTTGTGGCACACCGGCAAGCTGGCGGTGACGCGGCGCGACGGGTTTCAGAAGGTCTATGACCTGACGGAGCGGGTTATTCCGGCGGCGCACCGGGAAAGCGTGCCGCATACCACCGAGGTGATCGACTGGGCCTGTGGGGCGGCGCTGGACCGGCTGGGGTTCGCGGATGCCAGCGAGTTGAGGGCGTTCTGGATGCTGGTGACGCCCGTGGAGGCCAAGGAGTGGGCGAAGGCGGCGCTGGCGCGCGGCGAGGTTATTGAGGTTGAGGTTGAGGGGGCTGCTGGCGGGGTGAAGCGGTTCTTTGCGCGACCCAATGTGATGGTAGCTGCTGCGGCGGCACCGGAAGCGGTGGGTCGGGTGCGGATATTGTCGCCGTTTGACCCGGCGTTGCGGGACCGGGATCGGGCGGAGTTCTTGTTCGGGTTCTACTACCGCATCGAAGTGTTCGTGCCGGAGCCGAAGCGGAAATACGGGTATTATGTGTTTCCTGTGCTGGAAGGCGACCGGTTGATTGGACGGCTGGATGTGAAGGCGTTCAAGGATGTGTCGGTGTTGCGGGTCAAGGCGTTCTGGCCGGAGGCTGGGGTGCGCTGGGGCGCGGGACGGATGCAGCGGCTGGAGGCGGAACTGGACCGGCTGGCGCGGTTCACCGGTTGCGACCGGGTGGAGTTTCTGGAGGGGTGGTTCCGGGAGACTTTGGGGTAGGGGGGGTGATTTTTCTGCGAAAAATCGCGTGTGTGAGGCGCGGTTCAAATCTTTTCGAAACGCGATATTATACTTGACGTACCCAAGCACATCAGGTAGTTTGTACCTGTAGCCAAGAGGTCTGTCATGTCTGTTCTTTCCCGCCCCGAGTTTCATAACGAAGAAGCCGCTTATGCCTATGTTGAGGCGCGTATTTGGGCGAATGGTCGGGTTTGCCCGCATTGCGGCGAATGCGAGCGGACCAGCAAAATGAACGGCGCTTCGACCCGCATTGGGGCGTATAAGTGCTATTCGTGCCGTAAGCCTTTTACCGTCAAGATCGGCACCATCTTTGAGGCTAGCCACGTTGCTATGAACCTTTGGCTGCAAGCGATCTACCTTATGAGTGCCAGCA
>JBDSXE010000553.1:0-5430 GCA_039926325.1 Paracoccaceae bacterium
ATAGCCCTTGATCTCTTGCGCGGTACCCGCAGCATTGGTGACCCAGTTCGGATTCAGCGACAGGTTCGATGTCTGCATGTCACGGTCGCCAATTCCCGCAGTCTTCAGCCGCGCAATCACCGCGCTCAGCGCAGTCGAATTCGCCGTCATCGCCGCAGCAGCGGTATCCCCGTTCGTCGTCACGCCAAGCGAAATTGTCGCCAGATCAGGAACGACATTGACGGTCGCGGTGCCTGACACGGTGATGGTAGCAGGTGTCGAATCCGCAACGCTGGCGCCGGCAAGACCAAGTGACAAGGCAGCGGCAAGAAACGTAGATGTTAGAATTCGCATTAAAACCTCCGAGGTTGGGCATTTCTTCACTTTATCAGACGCACGTAACATGCTGATCCTTGGGTAGGCCCGGGCTTTTTCTTTCATTCGGCAAAAAGCTGCTGTAGGAAGGCCGCAATCTTGCGGGCCACGTTCCCGCCGCTCAAATAGCTGTGCTAGACCCAATCCATGAAACCATCTTTCGCCCTTGATTTTCGTGACGGCGTCGTAGCCCTCCTGCACCGCACTTCGCGTGGCTGGAACCAGGTTGGCGCGACCCCGCTTGATGCGCCCGATTTGGCCGAGGCGCTGAACTATCTGCGTGCGACGGCCCTTGGTCTGTCGCCACGCGGACTGACCACGAAACTAGTGCTCCCAAGCGATCAGGTTCTGTACACCCAAGTCTACGCGCCGGGGCCGGAAGTTGCCAAACGCAGACGCCAAGTCAAAGCGGCGATTGAGGGGCTGACGCCCTATGCAATTGACGATCTGGTGTTCGACTGGTGGGGCACCGGGCCGGAGGTTCAGGTCGCGATCATCGCCAAGGAAACGCTGGCCGAAGCAGAGGCCTTCGCCACCGAACACCGTTTCAACCCGGTATCCTTTGTCGCCGTGCCTGAAAATGGCACCTATCTGGGTGAGCCGTTCTTTGGCCCCTCTGCCCTGTCCGCAACCCTGCTAACACAGGGCGAAAAGGTCGAACGCGATCAAGATCCGATTTCGGTGATCGCGCGTGATTTCCCGCGCAGCGAAAGTCCCGCCGCCGTTTTTACACCCGAGCCGGTGCTGGCAGAACCCATGCCGGCTGACCCCGTGCCCGAAGAAATCCACCCCGAGCCTGCTTCGTCCGTACAAACGCCCGTTGTGTTCCCCGAGGTTGGTGTCGAATCTGAACCGACCTTGCCAGAGCCGATCTTGCCGGAGGTGACTGCGCTCGAGCTGACCCCAGTAAAGATCGCGGAACCGCCCGCGGCAAAGCCGTCGCCGATCGAGGTTGCAGTCGCGGCGCACAAATCGGCGGAAGCGGCTGAGGCCAATCAGCTGCCGGATTTCCGTGCCGCGATCCTGCCTCCGCCCGGTGCAGCCGCCTTTGACCCCAAAACAATGGCCGTGGATCTGGTAGACGAGGCGCCGATGGCCGAGGATGTCAGCGATGACCTTCCGCCACCGCCCAGTTCGACTGCCTCATCGTGGGCCGACCGCGGTACTGCCAAGCCGCCAATCGTAGCCACTGCGCCCGACGACGAAGTTCCGGCCAGCCCCGCTGCCGAAATCATTGCGGCGTTTGCCAGCCGCCGCACCGCTGCAATGGGTGCCACGGCCCCGAAATCGAGCACGGTGAGCGAACCATCCAAAGTCCCCAGTGTCGGTCCGGCACCTACTACTCCGCGTCCGCAGGTTGCCCGCCCCGCGCTGGCCCGGCCAGTGTCGCCGCCTCCGGTCACGGCGCGCGGCACGCTGCCTTTCGCGCCTAAACCTGGCGCTGCAAAGCCAATGATTGGCGGCAAACCGAACAAGACCAATGGCACGGCCGTCACCGCCCCCAGCATCGCCGGCGCCCGCCGCGAACGCAATGTCGTCCCGCTACTGCCGGTCGCCTCTGGCACCGCCGATACGGCAGTGACGCGCCCGGTCGTCAAACCGTCTTCCAAAACTGTCACCGGGCTCGATGGCAGGCCGCTACCGTCAACCAACAAACCGCGCTATCTTGGATTGATCCTAACCGCGATATTGCTGATCCTGCTGGCACTCGTCGGCGCTTGGTCCACGTTCTTGGCCTCTGACGACGGTGCTACGACAACCGCTCCTGCAACAGCAACCGCAGCTCTCGCGCCGACCCCTTCGCCCGAAGCTGTGGTTGCGCCGGCAACGTCATCCCCTACATCGGACATCACAACCGCCAGTACGGACACCGCCGCCGTCGATAATGCGAACGCAAACACCGAAGACCCGTCCATCGGCGATTTGCCCACGGTCGAAGACGAGGCTATTGCCGACGGTCAGGATCCGACTGCTACTGGCGACGTACCGCCCGCCGATAGCATGGCCACCACAAATCCCGACGCCGGTGTTCCGGCGACGTCCGATCAAGCCGCTCTTGGACCAACCGCAGCAGAGAAAGCCGCCGCCGATCTGGTCGCAGCAGACAAAGCCGCCGCCGCTCTGGCCGCCACGGCGGTTGCCAAACCCGAGCCCGCCCCGAACACCCTGATTTCGACCGAAGGCGCAATTGCCGCCTCCCCCGGAACCGAACCCCAGGATGAGATTTTCCTGGCATCGGCGGACACGCCCCCCAAAACCTCGGACCCGGTCACACTGCTGCAGGTCGCATCCAACGGCGACCCTGCCCCCGATGCAGCGCCGCCGCCGCCACCCTTCGGAACCGTCTACCAGTTCGATGCGGAAGGCCGAATCAAACCAACGCCCGAGGGGATCATCACGCCCGAGGGCGTTCTGCTTATTGCGGGCAAGCCCAAGCTGGTGCCGCCTGAACGTCCGGCCGCACTGACCGCCGCCGCCGTGCCAGCCACATTGCCGACCGTCACTGCCACCCTTCCCGCTGCCGATGCAACGCTGCCAGCTACCGCCGATCCAACCGCCACGGCCTCGACCGCGGTAGTTGCGGCACCACAGCCATTCCCGTCAGATCCTGCCCTTGCCGGTAAAAAGCCCAAAGCACGCCCTGCCGATCTTGCCCCCGCAACCACCGCAAAGCAGGGTGAAGACCTCGCCCCCGCCTTGGACAGCCGCTTTGCCACGTTGCGACCGCAACCTCGCCCGGCAGCACTGACGGTGGCACCGCAGACGACCGCCGCCGATGCATCGCTGGCGACAAATGGTGTACAGGCCACCGCCGCAAACAGGCTCGTCCTAGCCGTGTCGCGCAAACCCGCCGCCCGTCCCAACGGTTTGAACCAGGCTGTTGATGCCGCGGTCGCAGCCGCGATGAATGCACCCGTGCCGCAGCCAGAACCAACCGTTCAGGCCAGCAACGCACCAGAAGCGCAGAGCGAACCGGATACCGAAAGCCCGGCACCCCGCCTTCCGACCAGCGCCTCCGTTGCCAAACAAGCCACCGATCGTCATGCCATAAACACTGGGAAACTTGCGTTGCTTGGCGTCTTTGGCAGCGCATCCCAAAGATATGCTATGATTCGCCAGCCCAATGGCGGCGTCAAAAAGATCAGGGTTGGCGACCAGATCGACGGCGGCAGGGTTGCTGCGATCACCACGAATGCCGTTCAGTACCAAAAGGGTGGCCGCATGCTGACCCTTCAGATGCCCACCGGCTAAGCACCGCCGGTATCTTTGCCAGGCATCGGGGCTTTTCCAGCCCTTGCCATCTTCCAGTTCTCCTGTTGCAATGTGATAGCTGCCGAAGGCTGTTCGATTTGTCGGCAGCCTGCCCGCCCGTGCAGCCGCTGCAAAAACACATTTGAAAGTACCGTATGGAAAGCTTTCTGTTGCAAGCCTCGATCTATCTCGGTGCTGCCGTTTTGGTGGTGCCGCTGTCGGTGCGGCTGGGTTTGGGTTCAGTGCTGGGTTACATCGCCGCTGGCATCCTGATGGGGCCAATCCTTGGCCTCGCTGGGGCAGAAACCGTCGATTTGCAGGAATTCTCGGAATTTGGCGTCGTGCTGATGCTGTTCCTGATCGGGCTGGAGCTGGAGCCGAAAGCCCTGTGGGACATGCGCGCCAAGCTGATCGGGATGGGCGGGCTGCAAGTCAGTCTGACCATTCTTGCCGTCGCAGGTGCGCTGATCGCGCTTGGTCAGCCGTGGCAAGTCGCGGTCGTCATTGGGATGCTTGGCGCGTTGTCTTCGACCGCCATCGTGCTGCAAACCCTGACCGAGAAAAACCTGATGCGAACGCCGGGCGGCCGATCGGTCTTTTCGGTGCTTCTCACGCAGGATTTGGCGGTGGTGCCAATGCTATCGGTCATGCCCCTGCTGGCCTTGCCGATCCTGCACGGTGAGGCAGCCGGAACCACCACAGCACATACCACAAGCGGCGTGGCAGAGCCGCTGATCAGCATGATCCAGACCCTGCCTGCCTGGCAGGTCACGATACTGACGCTGGCCATCGTGGCGGCGATCATCCTGGCTGGCCACTACCTGAGCCGCCCGATCTTTCGCTTTGTCCACGCCGCCCGCTTGCCAGAAATGTCGACGTTCATCTCGCTTCTGATGGTATTGGGCATTGCCTTCCTGATGATGGTTGTCGGCCTGTCGCCCGCCTTGGGTACCTTTGTCGCCGGGGTCGTTCTGGCAAACTCGGAATTCCGCCATCAGCTAGAGGCCGACCTGCAACCCTTCAAGGGCCTGCTGATGGGCCTGTTCTTCATGACCGTGGGCGTCGGCATCAACTTTGCCACCTTGGTACATGCGCCGCTGAAGGTCATGGTGTTAGTGGCCGGGCTTATCGTGATCAAGGTGGTGATCCTGAACATCGTCGCCCGGATATTCAGGCTGAAAACCCGCGACCGCACCCTGTTCGCACTTGGTCTGGCACAAGGTGGAGAGTTCGGATTTCTGATCATCACCATCGCCCGCAACGAAGGCGCCCTGCCCACGGCAGACGCGCAGATGGCGCAACTGGTGATCAGCCTGTCCATGCTGCTGACCCCGCTGCTGTTTCTTGGCTACGATGCCATTTCGCGCCGCATCGCCGCGCGCCAACCCGAACTGCCCGCGGACGAGATCAACGAAACCGGTGCCGTCATCATCGCCGGAATTGGTCGCTTTGGTCAGGTCGTCAACCGCCTCGTCCGCCATTCTGGCCTGCAAACCGTAGTCTTGGACAGCGATATGTCGATGATTGAAACCATGCGCCGCTTTGGCGTAAAGGGCTATTTCGGCGACCCGTCGCGCCCCGAATTGTTGGAGGCAGCTGGACTGATGCAGGCGCAGGTTCTGGTTGTGGCGGTGGATGATACCGAGAAAGCCGTGCAGATGGTGCGCTTTGTTCGTAGCAAACGGCCCGACATTCATATCGTCGCCCGCGCGCATGACCGGATTCACGTCTACGAACTGTTTCAGGCCGGTGCCAATGACATCGTGCGTGAAACCTTCGACTCATCTCTTAGGGCCGGGCGCTATGTACTTGAGAATATGGGGT
>JBDSXE010000554.1:0-5047 GCA_039926325.1 Paracoccaceae bacterium
TGAGGGGACTAACAGCAGGTTGACCAGATGATGCTCTGGTATTCCCACGCCGTAATAGCCCAACGCCTCGGCATGGACCGCCTGCTCCACCACCTCCCGGTACAGCCGCTTGCCCCCAACCGCCGGGTCCAGCATGTGACTTGACAGGAAATGCACGAAATCCATGTTGATCTCCTTCTTTCGGTAATCTTGTACATGTGTACGAATATCAGTCAAGCTAAACCGCAACGGCATTCCGCAGCCGCTCTTGTTTTTCGGCGCCCTCCGGGTCAATCGCCCGCGCCGACGACCGCGGTCCAAGGTGTCATCACTGCGGTAAACCACTGCTTCACAACTTCCGCGTTACGTGTTACTTAGCCACATGGCTAAACATGATCCCGACCTCTCACTGATTTTCCAGGCCCTTTCGGACCCGACGCGCCGTGCAATGCTGGCCCGCCTCGGGCGCGGTGCGATACCCGTCTCTGAACTCGCCCGCCCCACTGGCCTCGCCTTGCCAACCGTGATGCGCCATCTGGCGGTGCTGGAACAGGCGGCGCTGATTTCCACCCTCAAAACTGGTCGGACCCGCGTCTGTACGGCTCGCCCCGAAACCCTCGCCGCAATGGCTGACTGGCTGGCGCAACAGCGCGCGGTTTGGGAACAGCGCACCGATCGGCTGCAAGACCTGCTTTCCACCCTCAAGGATGATGAAGATGCAATTTGACCCCACCCTCGACCTTGAACTGACCCGCTTTTTCACCGCCCCACCCGCCAAAGTCTGGCGATGCTTCACTGACCTCGACCTGTTTCGCCAATGGTGGACGCCAAAGCCCGTCAAAACCACCGACGTCGTGATGGACCTGCGCCCCGGTGGTCGCTTCTTCACCCTGATGGTTCTGCCCGACGGCACCGAAATGCCGAACGACGGCAGCTTTCTAGAGGTTATACCGGCCCAGAAAATCGCCTTCACCGATCTGTTCATGCCCGACTGGCAGCCCAACGCCGCACCCGACCTGGGCTTTGCCGGCATCATGACCTTCGCACCCGAAGGCAGCGGCACCCGCTACACCGCCTGCGCCCGCCATCGCAACAACAAGGACCGCAACATCCACTCCGAGATGGGTTTCCACGACGGTTGGGGCACCGTCGCCGACCAGTTGGGCGCACTCGCGGCAGGTTTGTGATGCCCAACCTCCCCGCAGACGACCGCCAGATTATCATGACCCGGCTGATCCCGGCTCTGCCCGACAAAGTCTGGCGCGCATTCACCGACCCGACGTTGCTGCCGCGTTGGTTCGGACCCGACGGTTTTACTTGCAAAACCAAAGAGATCAACCTGGTCGAAGGCGGTCAATGGCGCTTCGACATGATCGCCCCCGATGGCACGATCTACCCGAACCGCCATCGCTACACTCGCCAGACGCCCACCACCCGCCTTGAATTCCTCATGGATGACGACAGCGATACCGATCTGCCGATGCAGGTCGAAATCACACTGACCGCCGAATCCGGCGGCACAAGGCTGACCCAGACCATCACCTTCCCCAACACCAATGCCAAAACCGCCGCGTTGTCCTTCGGCGCAGACGTGCTGGGCCAGCAAACCCTCGGCAAACTCGCGACGCTGGTCGCAACCCTTTAATCTTACTTCACATTCATCTTTTCAAAAATATCCCACCGGGGTCTGGGGGTGTGAAACCCCCAGTCGCGGCCTGCCACCAATATCCACGCTCCCCGAAATATCCGATTTTTCGCAGAAAAATCGCACTCCCCTCCCCCACCACTTCCCTTCCCCTGACCGCCCCGCTACCTTCCCCCATCCCCTAGGAAGGCCCCATCATGACCACGCCGCTGACCATCCATCTCGCCGACTACCAGCCCTTCACCCATATCGTGACGCAGGTTGATCTGACCTTCCGCCTCGCCCCCGACGCCACCCGTGTCCTGACCAAACTCTCCCTGCAGCCCAATCCGCTGCGTCCCGGCCCGCAGAACCTGCGACTGGATGGCGAGGGGCTCAAACTTATCTCCTGCAAAATCAACAGCCAACCTGTCCACGCCACGCTCGACGCCACCAGCCTGACCCTCCTCGCCGCAGACCTTCCCCTGACCCCTTTCACCCTGGAGACCGAAGTCGAAATCGCCCCCGCCGCCAATACCGCGCTGGAAGGGCTTTACATGTCGAACGGCCTCTACTGCACCCAGTGCGAGGCTGAGGGCTTTCGCCACATCACCTACTACCCCGATCGCCCCGACGTGATGGCCCCGTTCCACGTCCGCATCGAATCCGACCTGCCCATCCTGCTGTCCAACGGCAATCCCGGTGCCCAAGGCCCCAACTTTGCCGAATGGACCGACCCCTGGCCCAAACCTGCCTACCTGTTCGCCCTCGTTGCAGGCACCCTCACCCCGCATTCCGCCAAGTTCACCACCGCCTCCGGCAAACCGGTTGACCTCAACATCTGGGTCCGCCCCGGCGATGAGGATCGCTGCGCCTATGCGATGGACAGCCTGATCCGCTCCATGCAGTGGGACGAGCGCACCTATGGCCGCGAATACGACCTCGACCTCTTCAACATTGTCGCCGTCGATGATTTCAACATGGGCGCGATGGAGAACAAGGGACTGAACATCTTCAACTCCAAACTGGTCCTCGCCAGCCCCGAAACCGCCACCGATGATGATTACAACCGCATCGAAGGTGTGATCGCGCACGAGTATTTTCACAACTGGACCGGCAATCGCATTACCTGCCGCGACTGGTTCCAGCTTTGCCTGAAGGAAGGTTTGACGGTTTTCCGCGACCAGCAGTTCACCGGCGACATGCGGTCGCGTGAAGTGAAACGCATCGAAGACGTCCTGACCCTGCGCGCCCGCCAGTTCCGCGAAGATCAAGGGCCACTCGCCCACCCCGTCCGCCCCGAAAGCTTTATCGAGATCAACAATTTCTACACCGCCACGGTCTACGAAAAGGGCGCAGAGGTTATCGGCATGCTCAAGACCATGATCGGTGACGCCGACTATGCCCGCGCGCTCGACCTGTATTTCGACCGCCACGACGGCCACGCCGCTACGATCGAGGATTGGCTGAAAGTGTTCGAAGATACCACAGGCCGCGACCTGACTCAGTTCAAACGCTGGTATTCCGAAGCTGGCACGCCGCAGATCGGCGTCAGCGATCACTGGCAACCCGGCGCACAGGGCGGCACGTACCGCCTGACCTTCACCCAGACCAACCCCGCAACCCCCGGCCAGCCCGAAAAGCAACCCAAGGTCATCCCAATCTCCGTGGGCCTTCTCAACCCCAATGGCGACGAGGTTGTCCCCACCACCGTTCTCGAACTGACCGAAGCCGCGCAAACCTTTGCCTTCGAAAATCTCGCCGCCAAACCGATCCCGTCTATCCTGCGTGGCTTCTCAGCCCCCGTCACCATTCACCGCGAAGTCCCCGCCTCCGAACGCGCGTTCCTGCTGGCCCATGACACCGACAACTTCAATCGGTGGGAGGCTGGTCGTTCGCTGGCCAAAGACACTCTGGCAGCCATGATCCAAACCGGTGACGCAGCCTCGCCCGACCTGATCCAGGGCCTTGCAGCGCTTGTGCAGGACACCACCCTCGACCCCGCCTTCCGCGCTCTTGCCCTGCGGCTGCCCGGCGACGACGACATGGCAGCGACGCTTGCCGCTCAGGGTCACACACCGGACCCGCAAACCATCTTCACCGCCCGCCGCGCCCTGCAACTCGCACTCGCGCAGCACCTGGCCCCCCACCTCCCCGCCCTCGAATCGGCCAACCGTACCAGCGGAGCCTTCTCGCCCGACGCCAAATCCGCCGGAAAACGCGCCCTGCGTCTGGCTGCCCTCACTCTGACGGCACGCCTCGACACCGCGCCTGTCGCCGAAGCCTGCAAATCTGCCAACAACATGACCGAACAGCTTGGCACGCTTGCGATCCTTCTCGACAACGGCGCCGGCCAAGCCGAACTTGCCGCCTTTGAACATCGCTGGACCAACGAACGCCTTGTCATGGACAAATGGTTCGCCCTGCAAATTCTCACCGCAGCCCCCGATCAGACCGCTGCGATCACGGACCGCCTGACGCAGCACAAACTTTTCGACTGGAAAAACCCCAACCGCTTCCGCTCTGTCATCGGTGCGCTCAGCGGTAACCACGCCGGTTTCCACCATGCGTCCGGTGCCGGTTACAGACTGCTAGCCGATTGGCTGATCAAACTGGACCCGGCCAACCCGCAAACCGCCGCCCGCATGTCCACCGCGTTTGAAACATGGGCCCGTTACGACGCGGGACGTCAGGCACAATCCAGTGCCGAACTGAACCGAATCAGGACCACCCCGAACCTTAGCCGCGACCTCGGCGAAATGGTCGGCCGCATGTTGGGAAGCTAACCTGCAATTTCACATTGGCGAAAATAACCCCGCCGGAGGCTGCAACATCAGCACCCGGCGCGATCCTTCAAATCCGGCAATAATCCTGCACGCTGGTCCAGGCCGCAATGTCGCGCCGCAGCGTCGGATTGCTGAACGGTCCCCAGTCCCGACCAACACCAGCGCCACCTTTACCCGCGACAACGCCATCCGCCGCAACATGCGGAGCCATGACCTTGACCGCGCACTCCAGATTGGCCGCGCCGTCCTTCAATTCCACCGTCGAATCAGCTCCGCACCGTGCCGTCCGCGCCGTCGCGGGTGAGATTTGCATCAAGCCGACATACCGCCCGCCACCACCAGAGGCCTTCGCGTTGAATCCGCTCTCATGCTTGGCCGTCGCCGACATCAGCCCGACCCAAAATGCACGCCGATCCTGCAAACTGCCCTTGGCATAATCGGGGCAAAACGCCGCGACATCGCGTGGAACCCGCCCGGCCAACTCACCATCATGCTTCGCCACCGCTGCCATCGCCGTGGCCGTCCAAGCCGCAGCCCCCGCCTTCGCATCCCACCGCATCGCAGGCATCACGCCCGGATTGAATGAAACCAAGGTAGGTTTCTGGGCGTGAGCGGCCCCCGGCAGCAGGCAGGCGCTCAACGTCAAGGCGGTGATCTG
>JBDSXE010000555.1:0-2783 GCA_039926325.1 Paracoccaceae bacterium
CAGGGACATCGGGCTACTCCGCCGCTTGGGTGGCAAGGGGGCGGTCGTGGGCCACATCCCGCGCCGTGCGGATCGTCAGCCAAATGTTCGCGGCGCCTACACAGGTGCCCGCCAGAAACAAGGCGCCGCCAAGCGCGCGGGCGATGTAATAAGGACGCATCGCCTCCATGCTGTCGATGAAGGAATAGTTCAGCGTGCCCGCCGCGTTATAGGCGCGCCACATCAGCCCTTGGGTGATACCCGCGTTCCACAGCGAGAACACGTAGGTCAGCAGTCCCGTCAGGGCCAGCCAGAAGTGCCATTCGATAAGCTTGGAAGAATACATTGCAGGCTTGCCCCAGATCAGCGGGACCATCGAATAGAACGCGCCGAAGGTCACCATCGCCAGCCAGCCCAACGCGCCGGAGTGAACATGGCCCACCGTCCAGTCGGTATAATGCGAAAGCGCATTGACCGGGCGGATTGCGAGGAACGAACCCTCGAACGTCGAAAGCCCGTAAAACACCGCCGCCACGAACATGAAGCGCAGGGTCGCGTCATCGCGTACCCGAGCCCAAGCGCCATTCAGCGTGGCAATCGCATTTCCTGCCGAGGCCCAGCTTGGCACCAAAAGCATGATGGAAAACGTCATGCCAAGATTCTGCACCCAGGTCGGAAGGGCGGTGTAATGCAAATGATGCGACCCGACCCACAGGTAGAAGAACGTGATGCCCCAAAAGCTGATGATCGACAGCCTGTACGAATAGATCGGTCGTTGCGCCCGGATCGGCAGGAAATAATAAAGCATCCCCAGAAAGCCCGAGGTCATGAAGAACGCCACAGCGTTGTGTCCATACCACCATTGCACCATCGCATCCTGAACACCCGAGAAGATCGGATAGCTTTTGGCGCCGGCAAAGCTGACCGGCAGGGCGAGGGCATTGACAATATGCAACATCGCCACCACGACAATGAAGGCCAGATAGTACCAGTTGGCGACGTAAATATGTGGCTCTGATCGCAGCCTTAGCGTGCGCAGATACAGCACCAGATAGGACACCCAGACGATGACCAGCCAGATATCGGCATACCACTCCGGCTCGGCATATTCCTTGGATTGGGTGACGCCCATCAGATAGCCGGTGACCGCCCAGACCAGAAACAGATTATAACCGATCAGCACGAACCACGGGGAAAGCTGATCGGCAAGCCGTGTGCGGCAGGTCCGCTGCATGACGTGGAACGAGGTTGCGATCAGCGCATTGCCGCCAAAGGCAAAGATCACCCCGGTCGTATGCACCGGGCGCAACCGGCCAAAGCTGGACCACGGCTGCCCAAAGGTCGCATCCGGCCAGACCAGCAGTGCCGCAACCCACAGCCCCACCGCCATCGCAAACACACCCCAAGCCATCGCCAACACAACGGCAACCTTGGTCGGGTCGTCGTAATAGTGCTGTAACCGGGCCGGATCGGGCGCTGGTTCCTCCAAAACGCCCCCGACTGCAAAGATCAGCGCGACCCCCAGCGCCAGTGCGATGAAACCGTGTGCACCCATCGGGTCGTGATTGCCCAACACCGCCATTGTCAGGCCCAACAGGGTCAGACAGACGGCCAAAACCATACCAGTGCGGCGTTCGCGAGGTGAGAGAGTCGCAATCATTGCCGGCTCCATTTGCTGGAAATTATTGATGCCAGGATAAGTGGTTCGACGGGCATACACACTAACACGGGACAACCTCTGCACGGTTCATGCCGACACCGGCCGCGCAGGACGCAAAGGTTCCGGCGCAGGAAGCGCGACATCGGCAAGGGTGGACCGATCGAGGTCCGCCAGAAATGCGGCCTCGGCTGAACGCAGTCGCGCCTTCAGGCGGCAACATCCGATGATGGTGCAACCACCACCCCCAGCCTGAAAGCATTCGACCAGCGGCTGTCCATCAAGCAGCCGCACCACATCGCCCAATTGGATCTGATCTGCCGGGCGGGCCAGCATTGCGCCGCCGCCTCCGCCGCGCCGTGTGGTGACGACGCCTGCTTGTGCGAGCGTGGCGACAATCTTGGTCAGGTGATGGCGCGACAGGCGAAACTCATCCGCCAACTCGGCTGTGGAAAAAGCGCGGTCCGGGGCCGAGGCCAATCGCATCAACGCCCGCAGGCCGAAATCGGTGAAAGAGGTCAGGCGCATCACGGCTCCGGTTTAATCGGTATTTACAATACTTATTAACAGGGTCTATGCGTGATGCAAGACTTCTTTCAAGGACCGTCGATCATGACCGCTTCCGACAGCATCCGCAGCGCCAGGCCGGCAATCACCGCCGATCTGATGACGCGCACCGGTCTTGATGACGCGATGCTCAAGCGACTTGTACATGGCTTCTACGACCGGGTGCGAACCGACCCGCTGCTAGGCCCGATCTTTGCTGACCGCATCTCCGACTGGAGCCCGCATCTGGAAAAGATGGTCGACTTCTGGTCCTCGGTGGCGCTGATGACCGGGCGCTACCATGGCGCACCAATGCCCAAACACTTGCCCTTGCCGGTCGAAGGCGAACATTTCGACCGTTGGCTAGCGCTCTTTCGCGAGACGGCGCACGGAATCTGCCCGCCCGCAGGTGCGGCTTGGGTGATCGAACGCGCGGAACGCATTGCCACGTCCATCCACATGAACATCGAAGACGCACGCGGTCACTACGGCCGCGCAGGTCTGCCGCCACAACTTTGAACCAACGCGGAAATCGCCATGACGACCCTGCCGCTATCTGACCGCATCCACCTGTGCCGCGTCTATGACGCGCGGGCAGGGG
>JBDSXE010000556.1:0-3165 GCA_039926325.1 Paracoccaceae bacterium
GCCAGCGAATAGACCAGCGTCACCAGGCAATCCAACGGATTGGTCGTGTTGAAATCCGTCGCAAACCCGGTCGGAATGTAGCCCAGATTACCCCAGGTCCACGCCGCGTTCGCCACCTTGGTCGGCAGCATGATCCCCTTAGGCTGATCGGTGCCGGTGCCGTTGATGAACGCCGACGCTTCGGCGCGGATAAACCGCGTGGCGATCTTGTTCGCCAGCCAGCTTTCGACATCGAACGCCGCATCATCCAGCAGCCGCTGACTGGCCTTCGGCATCGCCGACAGATCGTTCAGCTTGATCGAGATGCGGTTGATGTTCGGCGTGGCCGTCTCCGCCACCGCCGACAGTTCCGATTGCCAACCAGTGCCGACATCGGTGTTATCGACGATCACGTCATAGGACGTCGCATCAATCTGCACGACATTGGCGATGGACCGCAGCGAAGCGGTCGACGACAGCATCGACTGGATCTGCTCGGACATCTGCGGGTTCAGCAGATAGCCACCATCCGCCGACACGGCGGTCGACATCGCCTTGCCTTCCAGCTGCAGCCCGCGCAACCCGTCATCATCGCCGGTCCGCAGATAGGCCCCCAGCGCCTTCTTGTGCGACAGATCCAGTTCGGTGTGCGCCGACAGTGCGGGGCGGGCATAGGTCATAGTTTTGCGATCCAACATTTTCAAATGCTCTTCCTGTTGTTGCAGTGATTGTTTTACATCGTCCTGAAAGCCGTTGAAGGCGTTCATAAATCCGGCCATCGCGATCTTCACTTCCGCACCCGGATGCGAGGGCTGGGACAAATCTTCCCCGGCCCGAGCCTTTGTCTCGGTCATGTCGTATTCCTTGTGGTTGGTCGTGAAAGCCCGCGCTTAACGCTGGGCCAGTGAACGGCTCGCGTCGTCAAACACCGCCGCCAGTTCGCGCCAGAAGCCGTCGGGCGCATCGCCCTTGGCCGCAACCCGCGCTTCGGGAAGCATCGGGAAAGTCACCAGTGACACCTCCCAAAGCTCCAGCTCCGACAAAAGGCGCTGGCCCTTGCCGTCGCGTTCCGCCCTGACGGTACGGTAGCCGATCGACAACCCGTCAATCGCCCCCGCCGTCAGCAGGGCCGCCGCCTCGCGGCCCTTTTCCACCTCGGTCAGGATGCGGCCCTTGACGTACAGGCCAACCCCATCCTCCCGCGCCTCATCCCACACGCCGATGGGCATGGTCGGATCATGCTGCCACAGCATCTTGACCGCCCGCCCGGACGCCGCGAGTGCCTTGAGGCTGGCCGCATAAGCCCCCTTCTGCACCACATCACCGCCCTGATCGCGTTTGCCAAAAAGCGAGGCATAGCCCGCCACCACCGCGCCATCGACCACCGTCAGCCCCGCCTCGGGCTGGTGATATTTCCGCTCCGGCGCGCCCTCGAATTTCCAGTTCATCGCATCCCTCATTTCGTTGCAGCCGCAATTATCGCCTCGGCCATCTGCGACAGCAAAAACGCCGCAACGCCGAAAACTCCGACCCAGATGCGCTTTTCCAACCGCTCCAGCACCGCATCAATCTGGCCCAGCCGAAAGTCGAGCGCCGCCCACCGCTCTTCAGCCACCCGTTTATTGGCGTCGATCCGTGCCGCAGCCGGATCGAACCCCTCGTACAAAAATCGTGATCCTTCGGGCGCCCACCGCGCCGTCATGCGCCCATCGTCAGCGCAGGCAGACCCAGCAGCGCCCGCTTCTCGTCCGCTGTCAGAAAGTCCGCTGCCCCCACCCGTGCCCACTGCTGATCCCGCTCCACCGCCAGCGCCGGTATCTGGTCCAGGTCCGGTTTCAGCTCGACCACCTCGCCAGTGAACTTCGACAACCAAACCGATATCCCCGCCGTGACCCGTGTCACCAGCGGCAGCACGGTCAGCCGGAAAAACGCCCGGTTGGCCTCCTGATAATTGGCATAGGTCGCATCGCCGGGTATCCCGATCAGCATCGGCGGCACACCAAAGGCAATCGCGATCTCTCGCGCCGCCGCCTCCTTGGTTTTCTGGAACTCCATATCGCTGGGCGAGAACCCCATCGGCTTCCAGTCCAATCCGCCTTCCAACAGCATCGGCCGCCCGGCATTGCGCGCGCCCTGATGGTGCATCTCCATCTCGCTCACCAGCCGGTCATATTGGTCAGTGGACAGCGTCCCCTGCCCATCCACCCCCTTGTAAACCATCGCCCCCGAAGGCCGCGCCGCGTTATCCAGCAGCGCCTTCGACCAGGATGACGCCGACCCATGCACATCCACCGCCACAGCTGCCGCCTGCAACGGTGAAAACCCATAGTGGTCGTCTTGCGGATGGAACGATTTCAGATGACAGATCGGCGACAGCTCCTCGCCCACCGTAAACCGGTGCGTCCGCCCGCCCACCACATAATCATAGGCCACAGGCCAGCCGTCCGCCCCCGGCACCACATTCATCCGGTCCGACCGCAACACATGCAACTCGCCCGGCAGCTTGCCCGCGCCCGGCACCGCCTCCAGATAGGCATTGCCGGTCAGCAACAAGAACCCATACAGCGCCTCAAACAACTCGGCCCGGCCCTGCCCCGCATTCGGTTGCCGCATCAGGTCCAGAAGGGGATGCATGTCATATCGGGTATCGCGGTCCTGCAAGATCAGCGGCAACGCCGCCGCCGCTTCGGCGATCACCTTGACCGCCCGAAACCCGATCGGATTGCCCATGAACCCGGTCCGCGTCAGGCTGACCACATCACGCGGCGACCACGCCACCCGCCCCGAACTGCCCCAACTCACCACCCGCCCACTGGCAGAGGCTTTGGTTTCTGCCACCACCTCCGGCGTCCGCCTCAGGAAATCAAAGACCATCAGCCCACTCCTCATACCTCGGGCATAGCCCAATCAACCGCAGCCCCAAGACCGCAGCACTCACCGACGCAAAGGCACGCCCCAAAGCGCCCCTCCCCATTTCACTTTTTCATAAATATCCCCGCCGGGGGCTCCGACGCCTCACCCGGTGATCCCCCCGATCACCTGCCCGATTTTTCGCAGAAAAATCGCGCCTAAAGCGCCCGCACCTGCGGCCGCCTGAACTTCTCGCTGGGTTCCACCACCAGATCGGTCAGCGCCCAGACCAGCGCATCCACCCGGTCGGGAGAGCCCTTGCCGACATACCCAGCC
>JBDSXE010000557.1:0-3423 GCA_039926325.1 Paracoccaceae bacterium
GCCGCAGGTCGTTCAGATGGCCGCTGGCAAAGCGCGTGGCCGCAACCGTGCCCAAAGCGCCATTTGCCAGCACCACCTGCATGGTTGCGCTGTCATTCGCGTCCAGCGGATATTCCCCGATCTGATCGCCCGGTGCCTTGTGGAATGTCGCGAGACGGCATGACACCTCATCCACCGACTGCCCGGCGATAAACGTCGCGAAATCAAGGATGTGAATGCCCACATCCCCCAGCACACCCTTCGATCCATGTTTGGTCGACAGCCGCCACAGCCACTGGCTTTCCTTATCCCAATGACCCCACGCGGGCTGGGTCAGCCAGCTTTGCAGATATGACGCCTCGAAATGCCGCACGGTGCCAATCGCCCCGTCCCGCACCATCTTCGCCCCGGCCTGCAACGCCGCGACGTTGCGGTAGCTGAGGTTCACCATGTTAACGACGCCCGCCTTGGCAGCCGCCGCCGCCATCGCATCGGCATCCGCCTCATTCGTCGCCAGCGGCTTTTCGCACAGGATATGCTTGCCCGCCGCCAGCACAGGCATCGTCGTGGCAAAATGCGCGGCATCGGGCGTGACGTTCGTCACCGCATCAAACTCGCCCCACGCCAATGCCTCGCCAATCGACGCGAACCCGTTCGCAATCCCATGCTTGTCGCAAAACGCTTTCAACTGCTCTGGCCGCGTATCAATCCCTGCCACCAGCGTCACGCCCGGTATCTTGGCAAAACTGTCGGCATGGTTGTTGGCCATCCCCCCCGTGCCAAGGATCAGGATGCGGACCGGAGTATTCGCAGCCATCACCGGAATCCCGCTTCGCCGTCATGGTGCAGCCTTGGCCCGCGTTCCACGATCGGCTCCAACGCCTTGTCGACCGGAGTATTGGGTGCATCGTTGGGGTTCACGATACGAGGCGCAGGGTTATAGGCCCACCGCACGCCATTGTTGATCACCCGCTGCACATTCGCATCGTGATAGGTCGGATAGGTCTCATGCCCCGGGCGGAAATAAAACACCGACCCCGCCCCGCGCTTATAGGTGACACCAGACCGAAACACCTCGCCGCCTTGGAACCACGAGATGAACACAGTCTCCAACGGTTCGGGAATTCCGAACGGCTCGCCATACATCTCTTCGTTTTCCAACTCGAAATGGTCGCCCAACCCTGCCGCAATCGGATGGTTGCGGGATGTCACCCACAGCCGCTCCCGCTCTCCCGCCTCGCGCCATGTCAGGTTGCACGGCGTCCCCATCAACCGCTTGAACGGTTTCGAGAAATGGGCCGAGTGCAGGAATATGATCCCCATCCCGCCATGCACCGCCTCGCACACCCGCTCGACGATCTTGTCCTCGACCTGCCCGTGTGCGGCGTGGCCCCACCAGATCAGCACATCCGTCGCCGCCAGCTTTTCGACGGTCATACCATGCTCGGCATCTTGCAACGTCACTGCGCTGGCCTTCAGGCCGGTATCGCTGTTCAAAAACGCTGCAATCGTGCCGTGCATGGTCAGGGGATAGACCTCTGCCACGACCTTGTTTTTCTGCTCATGGACGTTTTCGCCCCAGACAGTTACGCGGATAACCATTTGAATTTCCTTTAAAGCTCTGCAGAAATCCGCATCAGCGGACCGGATTGCCGTCGGCGTCGAACTTGTGCAACTGGCCGGGCATCGGGTTCAACCCGATCCTTGATCCCAGGGCGACTTTCAACTTGCCCGGTTGCCGCACGATCATTGCGTCCTGGCCACCAACCTCGACGAACAGATAGTTGTCCGACCCCAGGTCTTCAGTATGCACAACATCACCCTGCCAGATCCCGGTCGGAGAAATCTCGATATGCTCTGGCCGGATACCAAGCGTCGTACACCCCTGATCGGCGGCGAGCTTGCCGGTCAGAAAGTTCATCTTGGGGCTGCCGATGAACCCGGCGACAAAGATCGAATTCGGGCTTTCGTACAGTTCCGCAGGTGTTCCAACCTGCTCCAACCGTCCGTCACGCAGCACTGCGATCCGGTCCGCCAGCGTCATCGCCTCGACCTGATCGTGGGTGACATAGATCATCGTCACATTTTTCATCGAATGGTGCAGCTTGGCAATCTCTAGCCGGGTCTGCACCCGCAACGCGGCGTCAAGGTTCGACAACGGCTCGTCAAACAGGAACACCTTGGGGTCGCGCACGATGGCCCGCCCGATGGCAACCCGCTGGCGCTGCCCGCCCGACAACTGCTTGGGCAAACGGTCCAGCAGATGTTCGATCTGCAACAGCTTGGCCGCTTCGTTGACGCGCTTCTTCACCTCTTCGGGGCTGGATTTCGCCAGTTTCATCCCGAAGGCCATGTTGTCATAGACATTCATGTGCGGGTAAAGCGCGTAGCTTTGGAACACCATCGCGATGCCGCGCTTGGACGGCACAAGGTTGTTCACCGTCTCACCATCAAAGGTCATGGTGCCCGAGGTGATTTCCTCCAACCCGGAAATCAACCGCAGCAGGGTGGATTTGCCGCAACCCGACGGGCCGACAAACACCATGAACTCTCCCTTTTCGACGGTCAGGTCGATGCCCTTGATGACATCCACAGCGCCATACGACTTCTTCACATTGTTCAATACGATCTTTGCCATTGCTTTAACCCTTCACGCCGCCAGCGGTCAGACCCGAGACGATTTTGCGTTGGAAGATGAGAACGAGAATAACCAGCGGCACCGTCACGATGACCGATGCCGCCATGATCGGACCCCACGGAATTTCCTGTTGCGATGCGCCCGACAGCAATGCGATGGCGACAGGCACCGTCCGCATGTTCTCGGTCTGGGTGAACGTCAGCGCGAACAGAAACTCGTTCCACGCCCCGATGAACGCCAGCAATCCCGTCGTTACCATTGCCGGCCACATCAGTGGCAGGAACACTTTGGATATGATGATCCACGGCGTCGCCCCATCGACAATCGCCGCCTCTTCAATCTCGACCGGCAGGTCGCGCATGAAGGTGGTCAGCACCCAGACGGTGAACGGCAGGGTAAAGATCGTGTAGGAAATGATCAGCGCATAGGGCGTGTTCAGCAACCCCAGGAACTTCATCAGCTCGAATAGACCCGCCAGCACCGCAATCTGCGGAAACATCGACACGCCCAGAATGGTCATCAGCAATAGGGCTCGCCCGCGAAAGCGCACCCGCGCCAGCGCATAGGATGCAGTCACCGCCAGGAACAGCGCAATGGCCACCGTAACCGATGCGATGAACACAGAGTTCAGGATGTTACGCAGGAACGTCCGCCCGCCCAGAACAGAGCCATAGTTGCTCCAGTCAAAGGTCGGCGGAAAGTAATGCACCGAAAACAGCGCGGTCCCGGTCGAGAATGAGGTGACGATCGCGTAGTAGAACGGGAACACCGAAAATACGACGATCACCAGAACCAGCAGGTAAAAG
>JBDSXE010000558.1:0-6062 GCA_039926325.1 Paracoccaceae bacterium
AGCGGGTGGCGATGTCAGGCAACTGGATAAGGTCCATCAGTTTGGTGACGCGACGGGTGATTTCCGCCTCGTTCGGGCGCTGGCCACGCGGGCGGGCGCGCAGGCCGTAGGCGACATTTTCGAAAACCGTCATATGCTTGAAAAGAGCGTAGTTCTGAAAGACAAAGCCAGCGCGGCGTTCCTGCACACTGAGGCAGGTCGCATCCTGTCCATCGTACAGCACGCGTCCGGTTGAGGGGAATTCCAGCCCTCCCAAGATGCGAAGCAGCGTGGTTTTGCCGCTGCCAGATGGCCCGAGAAGCGCCACCAACGCACCCGAGGGGATTGCCAGCTTGACCGGATGCAAGGCTGCGGTGCGGCCAAATTCCTTGGAAATCTCGTCAATCTCGATGTGCATGGCGTGATCCGTTCATTGGGGGGATTTCAGTGTCTGTGGGTTGCGGCCAGCTGGTCGGCATAGCGCCATTCCATAGCCGTCTTGAGTGTCAGGGTGACAAGCGCCAGCAGCGCAAGAACAGCGGCCAAGGTGAAGGCCGATACCGACAGATATTCGTTGTACATCATCTCAATTGTAATCGGCATGGTGGCGGTCACGCCGCGGATCTTGCCGGACACCACGGCGACTGCACCAAATTCGCCCATAGCGCGGGCGTTGCACAGCAGCGTGCCATACAGCAGCGCCCAACGGATTTTGGGCAAGGTCACGGTCAGGAACACCCGCCAGCCACCTGCCCCAAGGGTCAGGGCGGCCTCCTCTTCTGCGCGGCCCTGTTCGATCATTACCGGGATCAGTTCACGGGCGACGAAGGGGAAGGTGACGAAAAGGCTGGCCAGCAGGATGCCCGGCAGCGCGAAGATGACCTGATGGCCGGACGCGACAAGGAACGCGCCAAGGCTGGTGTTAGCCCCGAACAGCAGAACAAGGCACAGACCCGCGACCACCGGAGAAACCGAGAATGGCAAGTCGATTAGGGTGATCAGGAACGCTTTGCCCCTGAAGTCGAACTTGGTGATTGCCCAAGCCGCCGCGACACCAAAGCCCGCATTCAGGGGCAGCACCAAGGCGGCGACAGTCAGCGTCAAGCGAATTGCGGACCACGCCTCTGGCTTGCCCAGTGACTTGATCGCGGCACCGGTACCTTTGGCAAACGCCTCGGCAAAGACCACCAAAAGCGGCGCGTAAAGCAGGACCGCCAGCAGGGCTACGACGCCGATGATCAGCAGCCAGCGGGCCAACGGCGATTCGTCGGTTGGGCGGCGGAAGGAAATGGCACGATTTGGCGTGAGATCAGACAAGACCAATCCTCCGGCGGCTGAAAATCTGCACGGCGTTGATGATCAGCAACATGGTGAAAGAGAGGACCAGCATCGCAATGCCAATAGCGGCGGCGGCACCATAGTCGTACTCTTCCAGGCGAATGACGATCAGCAACGGGGCGATTTCGGTTTTCAAGGGGATGTTGCCCGCGATGAAAATCACCGAACCGTATTCGCCAACCGACCGCGCGAGGGCGAGGGCAAAGCCAGTCAGGGCGGCGGGTGCCAGCATCGGCAGGACAACCCGGCGCAAGGTCATGAACCGGGATGCGCCGAGGGTGGCAGAGGCTTCTTCCACCTCTTGCTCGATCTCTTCGATCACCGGCTGCACGGTGCGGGTGACGAAGGGCAGGCCGACGAAGATCAGGGCAATCAGGATGCCCCATTGGGTATAGGCGATCTGGGTGCCCGCCTCTTTGGCAAACTGGCCGAAAAAGCCGTTGGGCGCGTAAAGCGTCGTCAAGGCAATCCCTGCAACGGCGGTCGGCAAAGCGAACGGCAGGTCAACCGATGCGTCGATCAGCCCTCTACCAGGGAATTCATACCGCGCCAGCACCCAAGCCAACGCCACGCCGAAGATCAGGTTGATCAACGCGGCCAGCAGCGACAAACGGAACGACAGGAACAGCGCGGCCCAGACCCGCTGGCTATTTACCACCGTCCAGATGTTGCCAATGCCGTATTCGGCACCCCTGAACAGCAGGGCGCCGATGGGCAGGATGACGACCAACGACAGTATCGTCAGGGTTATCCCCATGCTCAGGCCGAAGCCTGGCATGGGGGACCGCTGTGCGAAGGATCGCGCAATGCTCATTTGGCTACGTAGATCTGGTCGAAGATACCGCCATCGCCAAACTGCTCTTTCTGCACCTTGGCCCAACCGCCGAAGTGGGCGATGTCCACAAGCTCTAGTTTCGGGAAGCGGGCCACGTCAGCCGGATCGGCCTTGGAGGTGTCCCACCCACGGTAGAAGTTCTTGAAGATGATCGCCTGACCTTCCGGGGTATACAAGAAGTCGAGGTAAGCCTTGGCCAGCGCGCGCTGATCGTCGTTCTTGATATTGGCGTCAACGATGGCAACCGGCGGCTCTGCAAGCACGGAAATCGAGGGAACTACCATTTCAAAGTTGTCGGCACCCAGCTCTTGCAAGGCAAGGTAGGCGTCGTTTTCCCAGCCGACCAGCACGTCACCGATACCGCGTTGCGCGAAGGTCGTGGTTGAACCACGCGCACCCGAGTCGAGGACCGGAACGTTTGCGTACAGCGCCTTTTCAAACGCTACAGGATCTTTGCCGTTCTTTTCCGCCCAAGCCCAGGCACCCAGATAGTTCCAGCGCGCACCGCCAGAGGTTTTCGGGTTCGGCGTAATCACACTCACGCCGTCCTTGATAAGATCGCCCCAGTCCTTGATGCCCTTGGGGTTGCCTTTGTGGACCAAGAAAACAATGGTGGAGGTGTAGGGCGACGAATTGTGCGGCAGCAGCGACTGCCAATCCTTCGGCAGTTTGCCGGCAGCTGCGATCTTGTCGATGTCAGCAGCCAGCGCCAGCGTCACGATCTGCGCGTCAAGCCCGTCGATCACGGCACGAGCCTGCGCGCCGGAACCGCCGTGCGATGCCTCGACCGTTGGGGCTTCATGGCCTTGCGCGACCCAGTGGGCCGCGAAAGCCTCATCAATGGCGACATACAATTCGCGCGTCGGGTCGTAGCTGACGTTCAGCAGGCTTTCGGCCTGGACGCCCTGCGGCACACCAAGACCGAACACCGCCAACACCATTGCGGCTAGCGCGTCTTTGACAAACCGCGCAACGGGCCAGCCGGTCAGCTGTAGTGATCCGGTCGAGATTGTGGAGCGGCCGTTCTGATGGCCACGCCGATGGGTGTCCTGTGCGGTGATTTGGCCCGCAACGGTAGTGGTCTTGAACATGTCAAACTTCCCTTGATTCCAGCTTGGCCATTGGCCCTCGCATTACACGCATATCACGACAGAGTTTGTAGTGATTATCAAGAGAAATATATCACCCATTTTTATCGTGATTGTAGCATCAGATTCTGACAGGCACGAATCCGCGTGCCGATTGTGCTTAAGGGTGGCTTTGGTGAGGCGTTAACGGACAAGGTTATGCGTGCTGGTGTCCGGTACAGGGCGCGTTAATTTCCCCCGTCCGCAGGTCCAGCGTGTTCGCCATCGCACTTTGCTGAAACCGCTCAGTTTTTTCGCATGTGCGAATGGTTTCAGCATTGCGACCTTCGGCATTGTCTGACGGTTGGCGAAATACGTCGCGGTTCGGATATGGCCGCTAAGTCAACACATTGCTGCCCGCATTGGCTTGCAACGGGGGATTGATCCGGTACTACAACCCAAAGGTGCGTCGATGGTAAACTCAGCAAGCGGTCTGCTTGGCACGCAAAGCGTATCGCAGGATACGACAATTACGGTCGCTTCGGGCACCTCTGCGGCGGGTTTGCAGGCTGTGATCGACGCAGCAAGCTCTGGAACGCACATCGTTTTGGCGCAAGGCACCTACCGCTTTGACCAAACCGTTTCCATAACCCACGACGGCATCACGCTGGAGGGTCAAGGTGCTGTCACGATCATCGCAGACAAGGCGTTGAATGGCGCCCCAGCATTGCAGGTTGGGGCGGAGCTGTTTCACGAAACCGTAGCCGCCGCCCTTCACATTACCCGGGATGCGGCGACGGGCGGGAAAACTTTGCAGATGGCGAATGCCACCACGGTGAAAGCCGGCGACGTCATCTGGATCGAGCGCCCGAACGACGCGGCTTTGTTCGCCAAGATCGGGGATACCGAATGGCAAGAGGACAAGCCTTTGCGGACCGGGCTTGCGGTTGTAACGGCAGTCCACGGCAATACCGTCTCGCTTGACCGCGCTCTGCCGTTTGATTTCGATGCGGCCACAACAACGGTCGAAGTCACCAAGATGGTGCATGACATTGTTCTTCGCAATCTGACGTTTCAGGGCGACTACGGCACGGCAAATCCCGCAGATTTCACCAATTCACTGGCCGCAGAGAAGGGCGGGATGATGGTCAGCGTGAACACCTCGGTGGGCACCGTGATCCAGAATGTCGATATTGTTCAGCCCGGGTCGAACGGGTTGGTGCTTGGGCGGTCGCTGGATGCAAAGGTTGACGATGTCACTGTCACAGGTTCGTGGAACAAGGGCGACGATGGCAACGGCTATGCGTACTGGCTGCGCGATATTTATGGCTGCACATTTACCCATCTGCAGGCATTCGATACGCGGCATGGCGTCCTGTTCGCCAGCTATACCTCGGCGGTCGGCAACACGATCCAGGTGTCTGACACCAACCGCGACATCAACTTTCACGGCGGGCTGGACCACGGCAATACTATCATTGTCGACGAATCCGTGCGCTCGACGGCGGAGCAAAGCTATCTTGGCGCGCCGACATTCTATAACCCGGGCACAACCTATGGTGCGCCAACGGACTCGGCCACCAACGTGATCAAGTTTCTTCATGTCGTGTCCACCGTGCGCGCCGATGCCATCGTTGCCGATGATCATGGCGCACAAATCACAACCTTGGGTGGCAATGACAGCGTAGTTGGCGGCGCTGGCAATGATCTGATTGATCTGGGCACCGGGGATGACGTTGTGCTGGCTTCTGCGGGCGATGACACCGTGATCGGCGGGGCGGCCACCGATCGGCTGGTGCTGGACATGAATCAGGCGCAGGCCGTTGTGGTGATGCTGGGTGGCGAGATGGTTGTGCTGAGCGTATTGGGCCGCACCCACATTTCCGGCGTCGAACAGTTGGAGTTCAAGACAGGCGTCGTGGCGGCGGCGGCGACTTTGACGACTACCGTGAATGGCAGCGCAGGCGTAGATACCATCAGCATCTCTGCAAGTGCCATCGCAGGCGCCCAAGTCGACAATGTGCGGATGATCGGAACCGACAGTTTCGTGTTCATCGGAAACGCCAATGCCAACAGCATTGATGCCAGCAAGTATGCCAACATGCTGTTTGGCGAAGGTGGCGACGACACAATATACGGGCGCAACGGGAATGATCTGATCTTCGGTGGCGCGGGCGATGATCGGCTGTCGGGTGGAAACGGCGCCGATACGCTGGACGGTGGGGCCGGAGTTGATGTCCTGCGCGGGCTTGGCGGAGCGGACGTTTTCGTCGGTGCTGAGGGCAGATCAATGGTCGCCGACTTCAGTTTCGGACAGCATGACAGTGTAAGGTTCGACGGGTTCCACACCGCCGATCTGATTGCGTCGCTGTCGCACTATCTGGCTGGAAACCTGACTGCAGCCGATGATTTCGCCATCGCGCAAACTGTCGTCAGCGGCGTCACGACGCTGACGCTGACCTCTGATCTGGGTGATTCCCTTACACTGGTTGGCATCCACGCGCTTGGGTTTCGGGATTATCTGCTGCTGTAGCGCACAACTATTCCGGACAGGTAACACCTGACAGGTTCGTCAGCAATTACCTGACACACATAATATCTTTGGGTTGATTTGTGTGCAATTGGGCAGGAAATCGCCATTTCCACACAACCTGAAGGTGTTCTGGCGATTCGAAGACATTAAGTCATTGTCCTGAATCAACCGCTGCGGATACTAAGATCAAATGTACAGTAATGGTTCATGGACCCGGAAGTTCGGGGGGGCGCGGCGTCTAATCTTAACATGTGACGTAGATGCTGACAGTCACCCATCGTGGGGACGCAGCACCCTAGGGGAATACCCG
>JBDSXE010000559.1:0-3060 GCA_039926325.1 Paracoccaceae bacterium
ATGGTCGAATCCGGCAATTTCCCGATTGAGAAAATCGTCACCGCCAACATCAATGCCGATCACGTGGTGAAGCAAGGATTTGATGCCTTGCTGGATAAGTCGGTCAATCACATGAAAATTCTAGTCACCGTTTAAAGGCAAAAGGCACGATCAATGGCAACGCATGCACCCGTGAAAGTAGCGATGATCGGCCTCGGCTGGTGGGGCAAGAAGATGGCGGCCGTCTTGCAAAAGGCGAAGGGCGATATCGAGATCGTCTGCGCGGCAGAGCCTAATCCGGCTGGTGAGCAGTTCGCCAAAGAAAATGGCTTTGCCTGGTATGCGAGTGACAAGGAAGCTTTGAAGCATCCCGGTGTGGAAGCGGTTATTCTGGCAACGCCTCATTCCCTTCATGCTGAGCAGATAAAACGGGCCGTCGCTGCAAAGAAGCACATTTTTTGTGAAAAGCCGCTGGCGCTGACACGAAAGGGTGCCGAACTCGCGGTCAGCCTTTGCAAGAAAAACAAGCTCGTGCTCGGTATGGGCCATGAGCGGCGCTGGGAGCCACCCGTGGCCCGATTGCTTGAAATGGCAAGGTCGGGTGAACTTGGGCGCATCCAGCAAATTGAAGGTAATTTCAGCCACGACAAGTTTACAACGCTCGATCCTAAAAATTGGCGCTTGAACAAGAAGGAAGCGCCCGTCGGCGGCATGACAGCGACCGGGATTCATCTCACGGATTTGTCTGCGGCTTTACTCGGTCCCGCGAAGGACCTGCGTGTTTCATGCGAGAAGCTGTCGTCCAAGATTCCGCAAGGCGACACGATGAGCGTGCATATCAAGTTCAAAGGCGGCGGCACGGCCTATGTGTCGGCGTCGTTGGCCATGCCGTTCATTTCGCGTTTTGCAGTGTTTGGCTCCAAAGGTTGGGTTGAAATCCGTGACAAGGCGCATGTTGAATCGCCTGCCGGTTGGGTGGTCACGTCTGCGATGGTCGGTGGTCCGATTACGGTGACCGAATTGCCGCCGGCAGAACCCGTGAAGGATAATCTCGTAGCTTTCGCCAAAGCCATTCGCGGCACAACGCCTTATCCAATTACGGGCAAAGACCTCATTAACAACATCACCATTCTCGAAGCCATCATCAAGTCAGCAGCCAAAAATGGCGCTGTCGTCAAGATTTAAGGGGAGGATCTCCATCACATGAAGGCCCTGATTTTCGAAACACCAAACAAGCCGACGATCGCCGATGTTCCGATGCCGACGATCAATGACACGGAAGTCATGGTGAAAACGCGCACGATCGGTATTTGCCATTCTGATTATGAATTGCTGGCTGGGCGTTACATCATCCCGATTTCCTATCCCGTGATTCCTGGCCATGAATGGTGCGGCGAGATTGTCGAAGTTGGCAAGGCCGTCAAAAATTTCAAAGTCGGTGACCGTGTGGTGGGTGAATGCGTGGTTCGCACACCGGAACGGCTGCATCACTTCGGTTTTTCAATGAATGGCGCAGATCGTGAATATTTCAACGTCAATCCGGATTGGCTGCACAAGCTGCCCGACACGGTGGACGACATGCGTGGTTCCTTGATTGAACCGTTCACATGCGGCTTTTATGCGGTGCTGCGGTCAGGCGGCACAAATGCGTCCGAAACGGTTGTCGTCTCTGGCGGTGGAACGATTGGGCTTGTCAGCGCTGCAGCAGCACTTGGCATGGGTGCCCGCGTAATCGTCGCTGACCCCATTCCGCAGCGCCGCGAGATCGCCAAGAAGCTTGGCGCTGAAGCCATTGATCCCACAGATCGAGGTGCTGAACAGATCAAGGAATTGACAGGTGGCAAGGGCGCTGAACTGGTCATCGAGTGTGCAGGACATGATGCCTCGCTTGCGGCAGTGTTTGACTATGTTGCCCAGGATGGCCGCATGTCGATGGTGGGCATCAACATTGGTCGGAAGGTTTCCGCAAATCTCGGATTGATGCAACTCAAGAATTTGACGATCCGTGGCTGCATCGGTTCACCTGGTGTTTGGCCAAGTGCCATCCGTTTCCTGGAGCGGACGGGGATTGATCTTTCACCCATTCAAACCCACAGGTTTTCTCTCAATGATGCCGTGAAGGCTTTTGAACTTGGGCAAGACCCCAAGGCCTGCATCAAAATCACACTCTCAACAAAGGACTTCAATTGATGGAACGCCACGCGCTCATTGCCGGTGTATCAGGCATTATCGGACGTCATCTGGCGGAACACTTAAGCGAAACCAAAGGCTGGACGGTGACGGGCATTTCCCGCCACAAGCACGACTTGCCGAAAGGCGTGAAGCACATCGCTGTTGACCTCACCGATGATGAAGCCGTTCATGCAGTCTTGAAGCGCGTGAAGCCGACGGATGTCTTTATTACGACCTGGATGCGCCAGGCCACAGAGGCTGAAAATTGCCGCGTGAACGCCGGCATGGTGCGTAATCTGCTTTCGGCAATGGAAGGCAAGAAGATCAAGCATGCCGCTTTGGTCACGGGTGCGAAGCATTATATGGGTCCGTTTGAGGCCTATGCCAAAACCAAGATGGTGACCCCTTTCCGCGAGGAAATGCCAAGGCTTCCCTTTCAGAAGTTCTACTATGACCAGGAAGATGAACTCTTTGCTGCTGCTGAAAAGCAGGGGTTCGGCTAGTCGGTCCATCGTCCCCATACGCTGATTGGCTATACCGTCGGCAATCAGATGAATATGGCCGCAACGCTTGGTGCCTATGCGGCAATCTGCAAGGAGACTGGACAACCGTTCGTGTTTCCCGGCTCACCGCAACAATATGAAGCCTGCGTTGACATCACAGATGGTCGCATCATTGCCAAGCAACTCCTTTGGGCGGCAACCAAGCCCATCGCGCGCAACAATGCCTTCAATATCGCCAATGGTGAAGTGTTCCGCTGGAATTGGCTGTGGCCAAAGCTTGCAGCCTATTGGGGCCTCCCCGCCGCGGAATATCCGGGTCACGCCCAGCCTTTGGAAAAACAGATGGCTGGCATGGAACCGGTATGGGACAGGATTGTTGCCGAACATGGTTTGCAGGCCAATCCAC
>JBDSXE010000560.1:0-6378 GCA_039926325.1 Paracoccaceae bacterium
CGCACGCGTGAAACCCCCACCGTTTCACACCGTCATTGGCCCCGCCTGCTGCAACTTGCCCCCCACCCGTACCATCGCGATCCGCAGTGCTTTTCCGGTCTTGTCGTCCGTCTCGACATAGACCCCGCTCAGCGTAGCCTCCCCCCCGGCAGGCTCGAACCGCGAGGAATTCATCCCCGTAATGAACCGCCGCAACGGCTCCAGCTTCTCCATCCCGATAACCGAGTCATAATCCCCGCACATCCCCGCGTCCGTCAGATAGCCGGTGCCCTTCCCCAAGATCATCGCATCTGAAGTCGGCACATGAGTATGCGTCCCCACAACCAGCGAACCCTGCCCATCACACCAATGCCCCATCGCCATCTTTTCCGACGTAGCCTCAGCATGAATCTCGACAATCGTGGCCTGCACCGCGCCGCCCAAAGGATGCGTCTTCAACACCGCCTCGACCGCACTGAACGGATCATCAAACGGCCGTTTCATGAACACCTGCCCCAAAGCCTGCATCACCAGCACCCGCCTGCCCTGCGTCGCCGTGAACACCTTGGCACCCCTACCAGGAGCGACCTTGGAGAAATTGAGCGGCCGGATGATCCGACCCTCGGTCTCGCAGTAGGAAATCATGTCTTTCTGGTCAAACGCATGGTCCCCCAGCGTGACACAATCCGCCCCAGCCGCCAGCAACCCCTTGGCATGGTCGCCGGTCAGACCCGCGCCCTGACTGGCATTCTCGCCATTCACGATGACAAAATCCAACCCCCAGGCCGCCCGCAAGCCCGGCAACCTTTCAGTCACCGCAGCGCGCCCGGCACGCCCCATCACATCACCAAGGAACAGTATTTTCATCCCGTCCGCTTAGGCCCTGCCACCAAACCCCGCAATCCCAAACATGAACCTTCCCTTTGACCAGCCATCCCGAACCCCCTAACCTGGGCACTCAACCTGCCAAGAGCCAAGTCATGCCCCTCACCCTCTATTCGCATCCCCTCGCCTCGTACTGCCACAAAGTCCTGATCGCACTTTACGAAAACGATACCCCTTTCACCGCCTACCTGCTGGATCTTGGCAACCCCGGCGAGGCTGCCAAGTTCGTCGACCTCTGGCCCGTCGGCAAAATGCCGGTCCTGCACGACAGCGACCGCAATACGACCATCGCTGAGTCCTCGATCATCATCGAATACCTCGACCAACACCACTTCCGCGCAAAGCTGTTACCAGCCGACGCACAGCAAAACCTGGACACCCGGCTTTGGGATCGCTTCTGTGATCTGCATATCCATGAGCATATGCAAAAGGTCGTCGCCGACAGCCTGCGTCCCGACGGCTCCAAAGATCCCACCGGGGTGACTGACGCCCACAACCGCCTGAAAACCGCCTATGCCATGCTTGACCGTCATATGGCGAACCGCGATTGGCCCGCCGCCGAGCGCTTTACCCTCGCCGATTGCGCCGCCACTCCAGCCCTGTTCTATGCCAGTATCGTCTCGCCCTTTCCGCCCGATCACCCGCACCTGACCGCCTACTTCGAACGCCTTCTCGCCCGCCCATCGGTCCAGCGGGTGCTTGCCGAAGCCCGACCGTTTTTCCAATACTTCCCCTTCGTCGCCGACATGCCCGCCCGATTCCTGACCGACCAAACCTGATAGCCTCGCCACCCAAAGCATTTTCCAGCGAAATCACCGCATCAAACCGCCGAACGTCAAAGCCCCAACTTCCCCCGGCTGCCCGCACCCCGTATCTTGCCATCATGCAGCTTCCCCCCGCCCTTTCCGACTGGTTCGCTGCCCAAGGTTGGACGCTGCATCCGCACCAGCTTGCCATGCTGGATGCCGCCCAAAACCCCGCCACCCTGCTCATCGCCCCGACCGGCGGCGGCAAGACCCTCGCCGGGTTCCTGCCCACCCTGTCAGAGCTTGGCGCAACCCCCAAACCCGACCTCCACACCCTCTACATCTCGCCGCTCAAGGCGCTGACCGCCGATATCCGCCGCAACCTGCGCCGCCCCGTCGAAGGCGCCAGCCTCGCCATCCGGATCGAGGATCGCACCGGCGACACCACCTACACCCAACGCCGCCGCCAGCGTGCGGACCCGCCCCATATCCTGCTGACCACGCCAGAATCCCTCGCGCTTCTTCTCACTTACGAGGACGCTCCCCGGATGTTCGCGGGCCTGCAGCGTGTCATTGTCGACGAAATCCACGCGCTGGCGGAATCCAAGCGCGGCGACCAGCTGATGCTGCAAATCGCTCGCCTGACCACACTCTCCCCCGGTCTAAGACGCATCGGCCTGTCCGCCACGGTCGAAGACCCGCCAGCCCTCGCCCGGTTTCTGGGCCCAGCCACGCAGATCCTGCAAGCCGACCCCGGCCCCGACCCCGACATCCAAATGCTTGTCACGGACGAACCACCGCCGTGGAGCGGTGGCGGCGGCAAATATGCCATCCCCGCCATTCTGGAGCAGGTCAAGCAACACCGTATCACCCTGATCTTCCACAACACCCGCGCGCAGGCCGAAATTTTCTTCCACAACTTATGGCTCCAGAACACCGACGATTTGCCGATCGGCATCCACCACGGCTCGCTTTCGCGCGAACAACGCGAACGGGTAGAGGCTGCGATGGTCGCTGGGCAGCTGCGCGCCGTCGTTTGCACGGGCAGTCTCGACCTCGGCATCGACTGGGGCGACGTCGATCTGGTCATTCAGGTTGGTGCGCCGAAAAACGTCAAGCGTCTGGTCCAGCGCATTGGCCGTGCCAACCACCGCTACAACGCGCCCTCAAAGGCACTGCTGGTGCCCGCCAACCGCTTTGAAGTCGTCGAATGTCAGGCCGCCCTCCAAGCCGTGCGCGCGCATGACCTTGACGGCGATCCCCGCGGTCCCGGCCCGCGCGATGTTTTGTGCCAGCACATTCTCGCCACCGCCTGCGCCGGTCCATTGGACGCGGACGCCCTATATGCCGAGGTGGTCACCGCCGGACCCTATGCCGCTCTGACAAAGCCAGACTTCGACGCCTGTCTCGATTTCGTCGCCACCGGCGGCTATGCCCTCAAGGCTTACGACCGCTGGCAACGTCTGATGATCCGTATGGGCAAATGGACCCTGCGCGACCCCCGGTCCGCTGCGCTGATCCGGCAGAACCTTGGCACCATCATCGACATCGAGACCCTGAAAGTCCGCCTGAAAGGTCGCGGTGGCATGCCTCTGGGTGAGATTGAAGAGTTCTTCGCCGCCTCTCTCACCCCGGGCGACACCTTCCTGATGGGTGGCGAGGTTGTGCGTTTTGACGGGCTGAAAGAGATGACCGTTGAAGTTACCCGCATCCCCAATCGCCCGCCCAAAGTCGCCGTCTTTTCCGGCACCAAGTTTGCCACGTCCACCCAGCTGTCCCACCGTATCCTCGCCTATTTTCAGCAACCGTCATGGCCCGACTTGCCCCGCCACACCGCCGAATGGCTGACCCTGCAACGCGAGGTTTCACGCCTGCCGCAACCGGACCGTCTGCTCTTGGAATCCTTCCCGCAAGATGGCCACGAACATCTGTGCGTCTATGGTTTCGCGGGGCGCAACGCGCAGCAAACCCTTGGCCTTCTGATAACCAAAAGCATGGAGGATCAGGGCCTTGCGCCGCTAGGTTTCGTCGCCACCGACTACGCGACGCTGATCTGGGGTCTGGAACCCGTCACCAATGCCGCGCCTCTCCTGGACCTGCAAACCCTGCGCCTAGGCGTCGAGACGTGGCTGGCCGGCAATGCGGTCATGAAGCGCAGCTTTCGCAATGTCGCCATCATCGCGGGCCTGATCGAACGCGCCAATCAGGGCCGTCGCAAATCCGGTCGGCAGGCTACGTTCTCCAGCGACATCCTCTACGACACCTTGCGCCGCTACGATCCCGACCATCTGCTGTTGAAAATCACCCACGAAGAGGCGATGCGCGGTCTGGTGGACTTTTCCCGCATTGAAGAGCTGCTGACCCGCGTCGCAGGCCGCATCGATCTGATCCGCCTGCCGCGCGTCACACCCCTTGCAGCACCGCTGTTCTTTGAACCCAGCAAAGTCCCGATCCGCGGCAAAGCCCGCGACCGCATCGCAGAAGACGCCGCCCGACAACTCCTCCGCGAAGCTGGGCTTCACTAACCCATTTCATCTTTTCAAAAATATCCCCGCCGGAGGCAACTGCACTTGTACGAATTCACCCTCGCCCATGCCCACCTGCAGGCCCTGCCCTCAGGTGCCCTATGCTGGCCAGCCGAAAATCTGCTGATCGTTTCCGACCTGCATTTCGGCAAATCGGAACGCCTCGCCCGTCGTGGCGGCAGCCTGTTGCCACCTTACGAAAACCGCGCCACGCTGCAGAAGCTCGATCACGACATCGAACGCACAAACGCGAACCGCGTTCTGTGCCTTGGCGACAGTTTCGATGATCTGACCGCCGCCGACCATATCGACGACGATGACCTTTTGTGGCTGACCCGCCTGATGGCTGGCCGCGATTGGCTCTGGGTCGAGGGCAATCACGACGCTGGTCCCGTCGAAGTGGGCGGCACTCATCTGGCCGAGGCTGTGATTGCCGGGCTGACCTTCCGCCACATCGCCTCGCCGGAAACGCCAGAGGTGTCGGGCCATTACCACCCCAAGGCCCGCCTGCCCGGTCGCACGGCCCCCGCGTTTCTGATCGACGCCCACCGCATCATCCTGCCCGCCTATGGTGCCTACACGGGTGGCCTGTGGTGCGACCATCCCGACCTGACCGCCCTCATGCAACCAAACGCGCTAGCGGTTCTGACCGGAACGCGCTGCCTTGTTATGCCGATGCGGACGTAAAGCTTTGTTCGGCGGGGGCGGACCATACCCAAACCGCGTCAGTCGAATGTCCCTGTAACCCGCCCAAACAGCATGAATGCCCGCGCGGTGCGGGTTTCGGCCAGATCGGACAGTTCGGCATCGCTGGCATTGGGTTCGAATGCCGCAAAGGTCTTGTCGAACGACCGCAGGAAGTGGTGCGCGGCGTCGCGGAACACAGCATCCTCACGCATTCGGGCTGCCGTCAGCGCCAGACTGGACCGATCACGGATGCCGCCCAACGCCGCGATGGTGCGTCCCCGCTCGCCGCTGGCGAACCTGCGCCAAACCTCGGGCCGGGCGCGATCCGGTTTCAGGTCATCCATGTAGATGCCCTCTTGGCTCAGCAGCGTCAGCACGTCCTGCGCGGCCCGGATCAGTTTGGCCGTCGTGCGCTCTTCCAATGCGGCTCGCAACGCGCGAAACCCGTCGCGGTCATCAGGATTTTCCGGGAATTGCAGAGCCTTGATGAAATCTGTCACCGACAGCGGGGCGCGCAAATCCTCTGCCGGGGTGCCCAGGGCCAGACCTGGCTGTTCCTCGCCCGCAGTGACACGTGGGACAGCCAGCGCCGCCTTGCGATCCGCCGATGGCACCGACAAGGCGGTGTCGCGGCGCGAGGTAAAGGTGGCCAACGCGGTTTCGGTCTGCTTGGCCGACGCCGCCAGTTCGTCCAGCTTGCGCTCCACTGACGGTTTCAGCGCAATTGACGCCGCCGCCTGCTGGCTTTGCACATAGGCGGACCGCATCGCATCGACCGTGGCCTGCAACCGTCCCGCCTCGACCCGCAAGGCCCGTACCGACCGCAACGTCGTGACCGACGCCCAGATCAACGCCAACGGTAGGAACACGATCAGCAGAGTAAGAACCAGCCCCAGCGATCCGGCATCTTTCGGCCCTGTCCACAGATAGGCCACGACCGATGCGACCCAAATCAGGCTTAGCGCCCCGGCGATCCAGTCCATCGGTAGCAGCCCGTTGGGGCTGGACGGAGCGATACGCCCGAAATCGGGCTGAGGGTCTGTCGGCTTGGTCACACTGTCACCCGACAATCAGATGAAACGAATGCTCAGAATTTCGTAGCTGCGCTGGCCGCCCGGCGATTTCACCTCGACCGAATCGCCCTCGTCCTTGCCGATCAAAGCGCGGGCCAGTGGCGAGCGGATGTTCAGCCTGCCGTTTTCGATATCGGCCTCTGGTTCGCCGACGATCTGATAGGTCTTTTCCTCGCCGGAATCTTCATCCGCCAGCTTTACCGTCGCCCCGAACTTGATCGAGCCGGTGAATTTGGTCGGGTCGATGACTTCTGCCAGCGACACCAGCGCCTCAAGCTCCTTGATGCGCCCCTCGATGAAGCTCTGCTTTTCGCGGGCGGCGTGATATTCGGCGTTTTCCGACAGATCGCCATGCTCGCGTGCTTCTGAAATGGCACGGATCACGGCGGGGCGTTCCACCGACTTCAATTGCTTCAACTCTTCGTCCAGTGCGACAAAGCCAGCACGGGTCATCGGAATTTTGTCCATCGGTCCACTCATGCA
>JBDSXE010000561.1:0-6075 GCA_039926325.1 Paracoccaceae bacterium
ATTCGACGGGTGGGGAACCGGGCAGGGTGGGCATGGGGCCTCTTGAATTCGGTGGCCAGAATAGCCAGCTTGCGCGTCTGTGCAACCTGCCGTGCGCGCCGCAGCCGGGGAAGGTCGGGGTCAAGAAAAGGCTTTGACAGTCCCCATCACCTGTGGCAAGCGAACGGCTTACCGGCAATCAGCCTTGAAGGATTCCCATGCCCAAGCTTGAATGGGGCACGAAGCGCACCTGCCCGACCACCGGCAAACGCTTCTACGACCTGAATAAATCGCCGATCATCAGCCCCTACAGCGGCGAAGTTGTCGATATCGAAGTTGCGCGCCGCAAAATGGCCGCCTCTGTGATCAGCCGCGTTGTACCTGAGAAGGACGACGAAGTTCTGGTGGACGATCTGGATTCGGACGAAGATCTGCTGACACCGGGTGCAGCTGACGACACGGAACTGGACGACGAACTTCTGGAAGAAGACGCCGACGACAACGTGTCGCTTGACGATCTGACCGAAGTGGCCGGTGACGAAGAAGAAGTCTGATTTTCGGGTGGTTTCGGGGGCGCATTTTCCACTTGCGCCCCTGATACGCTGCCCCTAAACAGCGCCCACGACATGCCCAATGTCGTGCATAGGTTAATGGGGTCATAGCTCAGATGGGAGAGCGCTTGAATGGCATTCAAGAGGTCGACGGTTCGATCCCGTCTGGCTCCACCAACCACTCTCTGATCCTCTAAGCCTTGTTATTGCTCCGTCTTGGCGGCAGACTTGGCCGAATTACCCGATCATAAGGCTGCACCATGCCTCATCCTGTCCTAACTGCCGGAAACACCGCCGTTATTACAGGGGGCGCATCCGGCATCGGTCTGGCTGCCGCCACTAGCTTTGCCAAGGCGGGAATGCAGGTCGCCATTGCCGATCTCGGGGCTGACAGGCTGGCTGCTGCACGCGATCAGATCATTGCGGCAGGCGCACAGGACGTGCTGGCGATAGAGGTGGATGTCGCGGATAGTGCGGCTCTATCAACCCTGGCGGACGCAGTGACATCGCGTTTTGGCGGCACCGACCTTCTGATGTTGAACGCCGGTATTGGCCCAGACTCCACTATCGCCGGACCCCACAGTGTTTGGCAGCGTATCATCGCTGTCAACCTTTGGGGCGTTATTAATGGCGCTCAGGCGTTCCTACCCGGCATGCTGGAACGGGATCGCCCCGGTGTGATCATCTGCACCGGATCGAAACAGGGCATTACCACGCCACCCGGCAACCCTGCGTACAACGTGTCGAAAGCTGGTGTTAAGGTGTTTGCCGAAGCGCTGGAGCATGACCTGCGGAACAGGCCGAATGCCAAAATTTCCGCTCATCTGCTGATTCCCGGCTTCGTCTTCACCGGTCTGACCCAAGGCGATCGCATCGAAAAGCCAGATGCCGCCTGGACTGCGGCGCAAACGGTGGACTTCATGCTGCAAAGTCTGGAGCGTGGCGATTTCTATATCCTCTGCCCAGACAACGATGTGCCCCGTGCCTTGGATGAACAGCGCATTTTGTGGGCTGCGGGCGACATCGTGAACAATCGTCCGCCTTTGTCGCGCTGGCACTCGGATCATGCCGACGCGTTCAAGGCGCTGATTGGCAAAACGAAATAGCCATTTTCCGTATTGACGTAACCGCCTTTGCAGACTTATCGCGAGTTAGGTTGCAGGCACCAACATCGATATTTGCTTCGTCGATCTGAAGGTTTGGCTACGCAACCGTTTCCAACAGCTTGGCCGCACTATCATTGCCAAAAACATGAGTGGCGTTGTTTGACCGCTGGAACTCTGGCTAGCCTGCTTAGCCTTCGCCCGCTGAACCACACCCATTTTTTACACTAGGTCGATCAGGCGCAAGACGCCCCCATTGGCAGGCCCTAATGTTATTCCAGCGAAGTTCATCCTTTCAGCTTGGCCTCAAGCGCCGCGATCCGCGCTTCCAGCGCCGTATTTTCCTCCCGGGCTTTTTGGGCCATTGCACGTGCCGCGTCGAATTCTTCGCGCGTCACGAAATCGCGGTCGGCCATCCAGCGGTCGATGAAGCCTTTCATCGCGGTTTCCGCCTCGGTCTTGGCACCCTGCGCCACGCCCATCGCGTTCGTCATCAGTTTCGAGACATCGTCGAAGAACTTGTTGCCCTGCTGCATCGCCGCACTCCTGTGATTTCGCCTTATATGGGACGGCACACTTGCCCGCACAAGTGATCAGATTGCCGCGTCGAGTGATTGAGTTCGGCGGTTGACTTCGCCGCGCACAGGCCGGAAAACCCCCCGACCCCGCAGCGAGGCGCTAATGTCCTATATACCCTTCCCCAATATCTCGCCCGAGATTTTCTCGGTCGACCTGTGGGGCTTTACCCTCGCGCTGCGCTGGTATGCGCTGGCGTATATTGCGGGCCTGCTGATCGGGTGGCGGTTAGTCCTGCAAGCCATCCTTACCCCACGCATCTGGCCCGGCGCGCCGGTCATGACGCGCGAACAGGTGGAACGCCTGCTGACGTGGGTGATTGCCGGGGTCATTCTGGGCGGGCGTCTGGGCTATGTCATGTTCTACCAACCCGGCTACTACTTGGCCAATCCGGCCCTGATCTTGCGGGTCTGGCAAGGCGGCATGTCGTTTCACGGCGGCTTTCTGGGAGTTGTCATCGCCGGGGTGATCTTCTGCCGACTAGAGAAAATCTCGATGCTGTGGACCGGCGACATGATGGCAATGGTCGCGCCGATTGGGCTGTTCCTTGGCCGTCTGGCCAATTTCATCAACGCCGAACTGTGGGGCCGTCAGACGAACCTGCCGTGGGGCGTTGCTTTTCCCGGCGATGCAGCACAGCTTTGCCCCGGCGTCGTCGGCATTTGCGCCCGCCACCCCAGCCAGATTTACGAGGCGGTGCTGGAAGGTCTGCTTCTTGGCGCGCTGCTCATGTGGGCGATATGGCGTGCCGGTTGGCTCAAATGGCCGGGCCGGACAATGGGCTTGTTCATTGCAGGCTACGCACTGGCACGGTTTGCCGTGGAATTCGTCCGCCAGCCCGATGTGCAGTTCGTGACAGAGGGCAACCCGCTTGGTCTTGCATGGCAAATTCACGGCTGGGGCCTGACGCAAGGACAGGCGCTGTCTGTGCCGATGCTGGTGGTCGGCCTGTACTTCCTGCTGCGCGCCCGGCCCGCATGACGCCGCTTGGCGACATCCTGATCGCGCGCATTCGTGCCACCGGACCGATGACGCTGGCTGACTACATGGCCGAATGCCTGCTAAACCCGAAATATGGCTACTACTCAACCCGCGACCCCTTTGGCACCGCGGGCGATTTCACCACCGCGCCCGAGATAAGCCAGATGTTCGGCGAACTGCTCGGTTTGTGTCTGGCGCAAACCTGGCTCGACCAAGGCGCGCCCGCGTTCACACTAGCCGAACTTGGTCCCGGTCGCGGCACCATGATGGCCGACGCATTGCGCGCCACCCGTGGCGTGCCCGGTTTTCACGCAGCAATGACCGTTTGCTTGGTTGAGGCGTCGCCCGCCCTGCGCGCCCGCCAACAGGCCGCACTTGCCGCTTACCCGGTGCGCTGGCTCGACACCGTGGGCGATCTGCCGCAAACAGCGCTTTACCTTCTGGCCAACGAGTTCTTCGACGCCCTTCCCGTCCGCCAATTTCAGCGCGACGGTGACGGCTGGCGTGAACGGCTTGTCACGGCAACCGAAACCGGCCTCGGCTTTGCCCTGACCGCACCCGCCCCAGTCGCGGCGCTGACGTACCGTCTGGCCGAAACCGCCCAAGGCCAGATCGTCGAGGTATGCCCCCCAGCTGCGGCTATCGTGGCGCAGATCGGCCAACGCATCGCGGACCACGGTGGCGCTGCCCTCATCATCGACTACGGCAATTGGGGTGCCAGCGGTGATACCTTTCAGGCGCTGAAATCCCACGCCTTTGCCGACCCGCTCGCTGAACCGGGCCAGGCCGACCTTACTGCCCATGTCGATTTCGCCGCACTCGCCGCCGCCAGCCCGACTGCCCACGCGTTCGTCACTCAGCGCGACCTGCTCCTTCGCCTGGGGCTGGAAGCCCGTGCTGCCCGTCTTGCCCAATCGCTGCGTGGCCAATCTTTGCATTCACACCTTGCGGCCACGCGCCGCTTGACCGACTCTGCAGAAATGGGGACGTTGTTCAAAGTGCTGGCGTTTTACCCGACTGCCCACCCGCCACCGCCCGGAATGGCCTGATGCTGGAAATCCTCACGTCTGACGCGATCCCGCTGCGCCACGGTTTTTTCACTCGAAAGGGTGGGGCGTCATCCGGAATTTTTCAGGGCTTGAATTGCGGCCCCGGTTCTTCTGACCAGTCAGAGGTTGTCGCCATCAACCGCAATCGCGTGGCAGATGCGCTTGGATTGCAATCAGCCAGCCTGATCAGCCTTAGCCAGGTCCACTCAGCCACCGTCGTCACCCTGACTGCACCTCCGACCGAACGGCTGCAGGCTGATGGCATGGTCACTGCAACCCCCGGCATTGGTCTTGGCATCCTGACCGCCGATTGTCAGCCGGTCCTGTTTGTCGATCCCGAAGCGGGCGTGATCGGCGCTGCCCATGCCGGTTGGCGGGGGGCACGCGATGGTGTGCTAGAGGCGACCGTGGATGCGATGGAGGCACTTGGTGCCCATCGCGCCCTCATCCACGCGGTGATCGGCCCCACGATCAGTCAAGCCGCGTATGAAGTCGGCCCCGAATTTTATGAGGCTTTTACGGACGACGACCCCACCACCGCCCGTTTCTTTGTCAAGGGCGTTGATGACCGGATGAACTTCGATCTGCCCGGATACGGCTTGCACCGCTTACGTCAAGCTGGCGTCGGTCATGCCGAATGGATCCGCCATTGCACCTACCGCGACCCCGAGCGGTTCTATTCCTACCGCCGCGCCACCCATAATGGCGAGGCAGACTACGGCCGCCTGATAGCGGTCATCCGTCTTTGATCTGCACGCGGATCGTGGCAAGTTGCCGCGCAAACGCCGTAATTCCCCCAAAGACGGCCAAAACCTTGCCGCATTGACCGCGCAGATTTGACTAAAGGTCGAAAGACTTTGGATTCGAAGGGGAAACAAGATGAAAAAAGAACGCCGCTGGTTGAAATCCGTGATCGCCGCCAGTGCTGGCATGCAAATCGCCATGCCGTGGCAACGTCAGGCACGCCGCCGTCCTTCCGCCCTGAAATCGACCGCGCCTGTGGGGAAAAACTCGGCAATCGCCGCACACTAACCCTTGATGCCAAACTCAGGCAGTGCCGATGCACCGGGATGCCCTTCCATTTGATCAAATTCCAAGGCATAAGTCGCGCAATCGCTTGGACTGCACGACAAAGGGAATGCCATGCCTGCCGACATCATCGCCGTCCTTGACCCCGACCGGCTTGACGCCTTTGCCAATCGTGAATTCCAACGCTTTGCCGCAACTCGCCCCAAATCGCGCGAGGCGCTGGCGAGCGGCTCCACAGCCTATCTCGAAGGCGTGCCGCTGCACTGGATGAAAGACTGGCCGCTGCCGCATCTCCCCGTCATTGCCAAAGCCAGCGGCGCGCACATCACCGACGTCGATGGCTACGAAATCGACGACTTCTGCCTTGGCGATACCGGGTCGATGTTCGGCCATTCCCCTGCGCCCGTCGCCAAAGCGATCCGGCATCAGGCCAGGCGCGGCTTGACTTACATGCTTCCGAACGAAGACGCGATGCAGGTTGGCCGCCTTCTGATTGAACGTTTCGGCCATTTCCAATGGCAAATTGCCACCACCGCCACCGACGCTAACCGTTTTGCCCTGCGGGTCGCCCGTGCTGTGACCAACCGCCCCAAGGTTCTGGTGTTCAACGGGTGCTATCATGGCACCGTCGATGAGACCTTCGTCACCCTCGACCACGGCGCTACGATCAATCGCCCCGGCCTGCTTGGTCAGTTTACCGACCTTTCGGCCAGCGCCGCCTGTTGCGAATTCAACGATCTGGCGGGGGTTGAAGCCGCCTTGGCCAAGGGCGATGTCGCTGCAATCCTGACCGAACCGGTCATGACC
>JBDSXE010000562.1:0-3431 GCA_039926325.1 Paracoccaceae bacterium
CCGCCGCAACGCACCACCCGCCACGATCACCTCGCACCCTGGATTGGCGACCAGCGTATTGGCGACGTTCATGTTGTTGGTGATGACGGTGATGTTGGAATGGTTCAGCAATTCGCGCGCCACAGCCTCTGTCGTGGTGCCAAGGTTCAGGATCAGCGACGAATTGTGCGGAATGGCAGCCGCGCAGGCCCGGGCAATCGCTGTCTTGGCGGCATCATTCATGCGACGGCGTTGTTCGTAGCCAATGTTGACCACGCCCGTCCGCAGTACCGCGCCGCCATGCACCCGATCCAGATGACCGGCATCGGCAAGGTCGCCCAGATCACGACGGATGGTTTGCAGCGTGACGGCAAATCTTTGCGAAAGCTGTTCCACCATGACGCGCCCGTCGCTACGGGCGATTTCCAGGATTTCACTTTGCCGAAAACTCAATGCCAAGCGGTATTCCCTTCCAACGACAGGGTCTTTTGCAACTAATAATTCTGTCTGCCATGACCCAGCCTTGGTGTCATCCCCAATCGGGGTCAAGACATTCGGCTTGGCGCAGACATGGCTTTGCCGCTCTTCATTTCGCGTGGCATATCTGCCAACCTGACCGTCACTCCGCAGGAAAGCCCGCCATGACCTATATCCTAGCCATTGACCAAGGCACCACGTCCTCTCGCGCGATCCTGTTCGACGGCGGGTTGGCCATTACCGCCACAGCGCAACAGGAGTTTCCCCAGCATTACCCGGCACCGGGTTGGGTGGAACATGATCCGGTCGATCTGTGGGGCAGCGTGCTGGCGACCGTGCGCGGCGTGATTGCCAAGGCGGGGATTGCCGCCACCGATATTGCCGCCATCGGCATCACCAACCAGCGCGAGACGACGCTGATCTGGGATCGCGACACCGGACAGCCGATTCACAATGCCATCGTCTGGCAAGACCGCCGCACCGCCGACACCTGTGCCGCACTGAAGGCCGCGGGGCACGAGCCGATGATCACCGCGCGGACCGGGTTGCTGCTGGACCCGTATTTTTCTGCCACCAAGGTCAAATATATACTGGACTCGGTTGAGGGTGCCCGCGCACGTGCCAAGGCGGGCAAGCTGGCCTTTGGTACCGTTGACAGTTTTCTGATCTGGAAGCTGACTGGCGGTCGGGTTCATGTCATCGACGCCACCAACGCCGCCCGGACCGTGCTGTTTGACATTACCAAAAACGAATGGGACGCGGATATTTGCGCGCTACTTGACGTGCCGATGTCCCTGCTGCCAGAGGTCAAGGATTGCGCCGCCGACTTTGGCACTACCGATCCGGCGCTGTTTGGTGCCGCTATTCCGATTGCCGGTGTGGCCGGCGATCAGCAAGCGGCCACGGTCGGGCAGGCGTGTTTCCAGCCCGGCATGATGAAATCGACCTATGGCACGGGGTGTTTCGCGTTACTGAACATCGGATCGCAAATGGTCCCATCCAAGCATCGCCTGCTGACCACGATTGCCTACCGCCTGAACGGCCAGACGACCTATGCGCTGGAGGGGTCGATTTTTGTCGCGGGGGCCGTGGTGCAATGGCTGCGCGACGGGCTGAAAATCATCGCGACCGCCGCCGATACGCAGCCGCTGGCCGAAGCTGCCGATGAGGCGCAGGGCGTGATGCTGGTGCCGGCATTCACCGGCCTTGGCGCGCCTTATTGGCGGCCAGACTCGCGGGGTGCGGTGTTCGGGCTGACCCGAAATTCAGGGCCAGCCGAAATGGCGCGCGCCGCATTGGAAAGCGTCGGCTATCAGACCCGCGATCTGCTGGAGGCGATGAAAGCCGATTGGGGCGGTACGGCGGACGGCGTGCTGCGCGTCGATGGCGGCATGACTGCCAGCGACTGGACGATGCAGTTCCTGTCCGACATCATCGGCGCCCCGGTAGATCGGCCACGGATCACCGAAACCACCGCCCTTGGTGCGGCATATCTGGCGGGGCTACAATCCGGCCTGTGCCCTGAGCCTGCAGGTTTCGCCAAACAATGGGCGCTGGAGCATCGATTCCAGCCACAAATGCCCGAAGATGTCCGTGCCGCGAAATACACCCGCTGGCAACGCGCCGTGGCAGCAACGATGGCGTTCTAGGCTGAGAAAATTGCCGCCTTCCCGGCGGCGGATGACCTGATTTCAGGAGTTCGGGAATTTGGTCGGAGCGAGAGGATTCGAACCTCCGACCCCCTGCTCCCGAAGCAGGTGCGCTACCAGACTGCGCTACGCTCCGACCGTGGCGCGGGGGTTAAACCGTCACGGCCCGCTTGGCAAGGGGCCGCAGCGCAATCGCGGTTCAAAGCGTGTCCTTCTCCGGCTTGCGGGGGTCGAATATCCGCAGCCACTGCGACAGCCGCGGCGTCAGGCCAATGTCGAACCGGCTGCGAGTTTCCAACACGGGGCGGTTGCGCGAAACGCGCGGTTTATCTTCACGCAGAACGATGTAAATGCCCGACGCGATGATGATGGCAGTGCCGACCGCCGTCCAGAAATCATGGCTTTCGTTAAAGATCAGCGTGCCAAAAATCGTCGCCCAGATGATCTGCGAATACTGCATGGGGGCGACGATGATTGCCGGTGCCCGCCGATACGCCGCAATCGATAACAGTGATGCCGTGATGCCCAGTGCCGCCATCGCCGCGACCAGCCCCAGATGGGTGATCGGCATCGGTTTGTAGACGAACGGCAGCGCCAGACCCGCGACCACGAAGTTGGCAATCATCGGATACAGCAAGATGACCGAGGCCCGCTCGACATGCCCGGTCTTGCGAACCAGAACCGCATTCATCGCACCAAGCGAGGCCGCTGCAAACGCCGCAAGATGGCCCAGACCCAGATGCCCCGACCCCGGCCTGACCACGACCAGCACACCCAGCAGACCGATTGCCACGGCCAAGCCGCGATGGAGCCCGACCTTTTCGCCAAGCATCGGAATGGCGATCAGCGTCACCAGCATCGGCATTGCAAAGAAGATCGGATACGCCTCTGACAGCGGCAACACAGAGAATGCGTAAAATCCGGCCAGCCCATTCAGCACCGTCAGGACAGCGCGGGTCGCCGTCCAATACGGCATTTTGGGGATCAGATTGCCGTCGCTGCGATCGCTCATCATGATGATGGTCATCAGCGGAAAGCTCATCAGGCCAGAAAAGAAGATGGTCTGAAAGGGGTGATAATGGGCGTTCGACCCCAAGAATTTCACGATCACATCGTTGAACGCGTAAATCGCAAATGCCAGCAGCGACAAAAGCGCTCCGCGCAGGCTCGATTGTGGAACGGTCATTGGGCGGGGTCCGACGGTAAGGGCGACGACGGGATGGTCGCGACTCTGCCGCCTGAATCGCGCCTTGCGGACGAAACTGCAAGGGGTTGGCGATCAACAATTCGAAACGTGACGATAAACCCTCAGACCAACTGCACGCT
>JBDSXE010000563.1:0-3583 GCA_039926325.1 Paracoccaceae bacterium
CATCATCAGGGAATCCGGCCCCTTGTCCCACAGCGAAACTTTGATCGTTGCATCGGCCATCGCACCAGTGGCGAGGCTTGCGAACACAAGGGCGAACGGCACTGCGAAACGTATCGACATGGCGGCACTCCTTCAAAATCCGGGCTTCTTGCCCAGCCACATCATGAACCCACCAAGGCAAACCGCGTCATGATCTGGATCAAGCAGCATCGGCCTACCTGCAGATTTGCGCGGATGTTCGCTGCAATAGCAAATCGCTCGGGGTCTTGCTGCCAGCGCCCTGCCCTACTATGCCTTTCGCCATGATCCTGGGCATCGGCACTGATCTTTGCAACATTGACCGGATCGAGGGCACTCTGACCTCCTCCCAAGAGGCACCAAATGGCGCAGGATAAGGGCCGGAACAGCAATTCGCCGACCTTGGCGTCTGTCATCGTGAGCATTCTGGCATTCCCGTTCCAGCTGTTGATGAACCTGACGAAAGTGACGTTGGCTATCCTCTGCCTAGTCTTGTTGCTCATCAGTATTGCACTGCCAATCGCGACAACCATGTCACAGGGCCTTTATTCAGTAGCCTCGACGGTGGCCGAGGCAATGTTCGATGCGCCAAGCCTGCTCACGCGGGCGAGTACGAAGACGGAGACAAAGCTGGCGCAAAAAGAAGCTGCACTGGCCGCAGAGCGGGCCGCCGCCAAGGAGGCGAATCTCGTCGCCAGCAAGACGGCTGCAGACCTTGATGCGGCCATTTTGCGGGCAGCCAAGGCGCAGGTCGCTGAGCATGGACTGCGGGGAAAGGTCGCCACGCTGGAAACCGACATCGATGCAGCTGTCTTGCGCGCGGCCAAGGCTGAGGTTGCCGAGCATGGGCTTGGATTAAAGGTCCAGTCACTGGAGGCCGAACTTGCCACCAAGGCAGAGGCCCGCGTTGTCTATCGCAATGAAAAACGGCTTTTGTCAGAGGCGGTGGCTGATGCCTCGACGCGCGTTGCGGGAAGGCTCAAGACGATGCTTGGCACCGATATCAGTTCGATGGCGGGACAGGCGATCCCCTATGTTGGTGCTGTCGCCATCGTCGGTTCAGTCGGCTACGACGCGTATCAATCCTGCGAGATGATCAAAGACCTTCACGAACTAGACGTGGCCTTCAACCCCGATGACGCCATCGAAACGAGGGAGGTTTGCGGGATGAAAGTGCCGACGGCCGCTGAAATTTGGGAAAAGGCCAAGAATGCACCCGATCTGGCGTTGACAGCGGTGGCCGATGCAATTCCGGATTTCGATGTGCAGGCGGGCTGGCAAAGCTTTGTCGACACCGTTCCTTCGCCTGACGATCTTGCCGCCGCCGCTGACAATGCTGCCAACGCCTTCCAATCTGTTTTGCCATAGCGGTGTTGGGTCAAAGGAACGGATGAATTGACACTCGGGAAAGCGGGCACAAGCGGACGGGAGTACATCCTTTGAAGGATTTTACATGATCCTCGGCATCGGCACAGATCTTTGCAATATCGACCGGATCGAGGGGACTCTGGCGCGATTTGGTGACCGTTTCCGCAACCGGGTTTTTACCGAGCGGGAGCAGGCCAAGGCCAACAGTCGGCCTCGTGCGGTCGCTGCGACCTATGCCAAGCGGTGGGCTGCGAAAGAGGCATGTTCCAAGGCGTTGGGCACCGGGTTGCGGATGGGGATCAGCTGGAAGGATATGGCGGTCAGCAATCTGTACACCGGACAGCCAGTGATGCAGGTGACGGGGTGGGCAGCCGAACGGCTTGCATCCATGACGCCGCCAGGTCACGAGGCGTTGATCCATGTCACCTTGACCGACGACCACCCGTGGGCGCAGGCCTTTGTTGTGATAGAGGCAGTGCCAATCGGCACTGCAAAACCCACCGGGAAACCCAAGGAAACTTGACTCCCCGCCCTTGCCCGCGCATGTAGCGCCGCGAAACCTATTGGAAAGATCACAAATGGCCAGCCGGACCATCCCCGAAAATGGCATCGTGGAAACCATCAAGACCGTCGTCTACGCCCTGCTGATCGCTGGCCTGTTCCGCACGCTGCTGTTCCAGCCGTTCTGGATACCCTCGGAATCGATGAAGGATACGCTGCTGATCGGCGACTTCTTGTTCGTCAACAAGATGGCTTACGGCTATTCGAAATTCTCTTGTCCCTACGCTTTGTGCCCGATTTCCGGCCGGATCAAGCTGCCGATTGTCAGCGGCGATCCGCAGCGCGGTGATGTCGTGGTGTTCCGCCATCCGGTGAACGGCGAGGATTATATCAAGCGACTGGTCGGCCTGCCGGGCGACCACATTCAGGTCAAGGACGGCCTTCTGTATATCAACGACGTGGTGGCGCCGCAGGAACCGGCCGGGCAGTTTGAAGAGATTTACGAACCGCAAGGTTCGATGGGCAACAGCCCGCGCTGCGAAAACACCCCGGTAGGCGTTGGCGGCGTTTGCACGCGCAGCCGGTCGATCGAGACGCTGCCGAATGGCGTCAAGCATGACGTCCTGAACATCGACAAGAACGGTTATGCCGACAATACCGATGTCTTTACTGTCCCCGAGGGCAACTATTTTTTTATGGGCGACAACCGCGACAACTCGATGGACAGCCGGTATAGCCAGAACGCTGGTGGCGTCGGGTTTGTGCCTGCGGCCAACCTGATCGGCCGAGCGGACCGGATCATATTCTCGTCCGGTGGCAAGTCGCTGTTCTTCTTCTGGACGTGGCGCGCCGACCGCTTCTTCAAGGCGGTGGAGTGAAGCTGTCCGCCGACCTTCAGGCGTTTACGGCCCGGATTGGGCATGAGTTTGCGCGACCTGAACTGCTGCTGCAGGCGGTCACGCACGCCTCGCTTTCATCGGCCACGCGACCCGACAATCAGCGGCTGGAGTTTCTGGGCGACAGGGTGCTGGGGCTGGTGATGGCAGAGGCCTTGCTTGGCGCGGATGCCGTCGCGGCAGAGGGGCTGCTGGCACCCAGGTTCAATGCGCTTGTGCGGAAAGAAACCTGCGCCGATGTGGCCCGCGAAATGGGGCTAGGTGACGTGATGAAATTGGGCCGCTCGGAAATGATGTCGGGCGGGCGGCGGAAAGAGGCGTTGCTGGGTGACGCGCTGGAGGCGCTGATTGCCGCCATCTATCTGGATGGTGGGTTCGTGGCGGCGCGTTCTGTGGTATTGCGGTTGTGGGGCAAACGGATCGGTGCAGTGGAATCCGACGCGCGCGATGCCAAGACCTCGTTACAGGAATGGGCGCAGGCACGGGGAATGGCTCCGCCTTCGTATGTCGAGGCGGCACGTGAGGGACCGGATCACCAGCCGGTCTTTACGGTGCGGGTGGATCTAGCCTCTGGCGAGTTCGAGACGGCGAAGGCCGGGTCCAAGCGGATTGCGGAACAACAGGCGGCACGGGCGCTTTTAGCGCGGATGGAGTTAAAACATGACTGACGCGGGTGAAGGCACGCTGCCGGGCCAAGGGGCCGATACACGGGCGGGATTCGTCGCGCTGATCGGTGAACCGAATGCCGGAAAATCGACGCTGCTGAACCGGATGGTGGGGGCCAAGGTTTCCATCGTCAC
>JBDSXE010000564.1:0-3509 GCA_039926325.1 Paracoccaceae bacterium
CTCGACGGCCCGCGCCGCAACCTCCTCTGCCGCCGCCAGATAAAGCGCCAAAGCCTCGTCGCACTCCATCACGCCCGCCGCATCCATCAGGCGCACCGCGTGCAGCAGTGGGTCGTGCGCCTCGTCCGCCTCAACTTCCTCGCGGCTGAGATAGGTTGTCGGCACATCCGCCCCGGCATGGCCATACAGCCGCACCATCCGCAGATGCAGCACGGCAGGCCGCCGCTTTGTCCGCACGAATTCAACTGCTTCCACGGCGATCCTAAAGCAGTCGTAGAAATCCAGCCCGTCAGCGGCAAAATACGTCAGCCCCGGCTTGCCCCGCAAATTCGCCTCGACCCAACCCGTTGGCGACTTGGTGGAAATCCCGATTCCGTTGTCCTCGCACACAAACAGCATCGGCATCACCGCGCCCTGAAACGCCGCCCACCCCGCCGCGTTGAATGCACCCTGTGCCGTGGAATGATTGACCGAGGCATCGCCAAACGACGCCATCACCACCCCGTCTCGCGCCAGCAAAGCGTGGTCTTGCCGTGGCAATCCGATCGAGAACGCCGCCCCCACAGCCTTGGGCAAATGGCTGGCAATCGTCGATGTCTGCGGCGGAATCATCAGCGCCCGCGACCCCAGCACCTTGTGCCGCCCGCCCGAAATCGGGTCATCCGCGCTGGCCGCAAACGACAGCAGCATGTCCCGTACCGGGTCTTGCCCCGCGACCATACCCGCCCGCGCAATCTGAAAGGCCGCATCACGGTAATGCAGAAACGCCATGTCGTCAGCGCGCAAGGCCAGCGCCACCGCCGCCATCCCCTCATGGCCAGATGAACCGATCGTGTAAAACCCTTGCCCCCCACGCTGCATGACCCGCGCCTGCCGGTCCAACGCGCGGCTCAAACACCCCGCCCGAAACGCCGCCCGCGCCTGATCCGCTGTCAGCGGCCCCCCAGGCGCCCGCCCGCCCGGCAAATCCCCCGCACCCACACGCCGCAGGAAATTCTCATGAACGATATCAGCGCGGTCCAAGACCCACTCCTTGCCCTTTCATTTTGGCAAAAATATCCCCGCCGGAGGCTCCCACCGTTCAGCGATCCTTAACGGAAGGTGAATTTTTAATTCCTAAGCCATTGATTTTGCTGGGGGCCGAAAAGCGTCCAAGTCTGGACGCCCTTAGAAGAACGCCTGCAACCCGGTAATCGCCCGACCCAGAATCAACGCATGGACATCATGCGTCCCCTCATAAGTATTGACCGTCTCCAGGTTCACCATGTGACGCATGATCTGGTAATCCTCCTGAATCCCGTTCCCGCCATGCATGTCCCGCGCCCACCGCGCGGCATCCAAAGCCTTGCCGCAGTTGTTCCGCTTGATCAGCGAAATCATCTCCGGCGCCGCATTGGCCTCGTCCATCAACCGCCCGACCCGCAGGCTGGCCTGCAAACCCAGCGAAATCTCCGTCATCATATTCGCCAGCTTCAACTGATAAAGCTGGGTCTGCGCCAGAGGTTTCCCAAACTGCCGCCGGTCCAGCCCATACTGCCGCGCCGCCGCCATGCAAAACTCCGCCGCCCCCAGAACCCCCCACGAAATCCCGTAGCGTGCGCGGTTCAAACAGCCAAACGGCCCCTTCAACCCCTCGACAAACGGCAGCAAGGCGTCGTCTCCGACCTCGACATCCTTCATCACGATCTCGCCGGTGATCGACGCCCGCAACGACAGTTTGCCGCCAATCTTCGGCGCAGACAGCCCCTGCATTCCTTTCTCCAGCACAAAGCCGCGAATCTTGCCGCCATGCGCCTCAGATTTGGCCCACACCACGAAAACGTCAGCGATCGGCGCATTCGAAATCCACATCTTCGCGCCGTTCAAAACGTAGCCCGCAGCAGTTTTCTTCGCGACCGTCTTCATTCCCGACGGGTCCGACCCCGCATCCGGTTCCGTCAGGCCAAAACACCCGATCCACTCTCCGGAAGCCAGCTTCGGAAGAAGTTTCATCCGCTGCGCCTCGGTCCCATAGGCATAGATCGGATACATCACCAACGACGACTGCACCGACATCATCGACCGATAGCCCGAATCCACCCGCTCGACTTCCCGCGCGATCAGCCCGTAGGCGACATAGGACGCTCCCAAACCACCGTATTCTTCGGGCACCGTCACGCCAAGAAGCCCCATTTCGCCCATCTCGCGGAAAATCGCCGGATCGGTGGATTCTTCGCGGTAGGCCGCGATCACCCGCGGCTGCAATTTCTCTGCCGCATAGGCCGCCGCCGCATCGCGCAGCATCCGTTCTTCTTCGGTCAGCTGATCGTCCAGACGGAACGGATCCTGCCAATCAAACCTGCCCAGATCGGGGGCGTCCTTGGGTTTCAGCTTGGGCTTGTCCATCGTAGGCTTGTCCATAATCATCCCCCGGAATGTGTCGCCTTCGTTCCTAGCGCGAAAGACCATCCGGCGCAAATCGACTTGCACGCCGCTTCCCGTCAAAGCAATCTGCGACCCAAGGAGACGCCATGACCCAGCCCAAAACCATCGGAGACGTTTCGTTCTGGTATGCTGACATCGGCATGCCCGCCCGCCGCGCCGCACTGCAGGGTGACACGACGGCGGATGTGGCAATCATCGGTGCGGGCTATACCGGGATCTGGACCGCGTATTATCTGAAAAAAGCGCAACCTTCCTTGAACGTCGTCGTGATTGAAAAGGAATTCGCCGGCTTTGGCGCATCTGGTCGCAATGGCGGATGGCTAATGGGGACATTTGCCTGGAATCACGAAAAATACGCCAAAGAAACCTCCCGGCAGGCTGTGCTGGACATGGTTGCGGCGATGGAGACCACCGTCGAAGAGGTCATTCGGGTTTGCAAGGCCGAGGGTATCGACGCCGACATCATCCGCACTGATGAGTTGAGCGTGGCCACCCATCCTGCCCATATGGCACGGATGCAATCTGCATTGGCAGAGCATCGGCATTGGGGCGAAGGCCACCGCGTCACCCTGCTCAATCGCGAGGAAACCTTGGCGCGGGTCAACGTACCGGGTGTGCTTGGCGGGCTGACGGTTTCCGGGATGGCCCGGGTCCAGCCGGCGAAACTGATCCGCGGTCTGGCCGCCGCAGTAGAGCGGATGGGTGTGCGGATTGTCGAGGGGACCGCCGTTACTGACTATGGGTCCGGCGTGGTCACGACAGATCGCGGCACCGTTCGGGCACCAATCATCCTGCGCTGCACCGAGGGGTTCACCGCGTCGTTGCCGGGGCACGAACGGGAATGGCTGCCGCTCAACTCGGCACAGATCGTAACGGCAGTTTTGCCACCAGAGGTGTGGGACAAGATTGGCTGGCAGGGTCACGAACTGGTCCACGATTATTTCAACAGCTACTGCTACTGCCAGCGTACCCGCGAAGGTCGGATCACGGTGGGCGCAAGGGGGGTGCCCTACATCTTCGGGTCCAAAATGGACCGGAACGGCGCACCGGATGCAGAAACGATCCGCCGCTTGACCGAAATCCTG
>JBDSXE010000565.1:0-4574 GCA_039926325.1 Paracoccaceae bacterium
CCACATCCTGCGGCGTGACCGGTTTGGCGAAATACTGGCTGGCGAAGGCACACAGGTAATCACGCTCGGCGTCGGTTATCGCAACCTCGCCCGGCGCGCCGTGATGGTCCTGATCGGTGGTGCCAATCAGGGTGAAGTCCTGTTCATACGGAATGGCAAAGATGATGCGGCCATCGGTGCCCTGAAAGAAATAGCAGCGGTCGTGGTCGTAAAGCTTGCGCGTCACGATGTGAGAGCCGCGCACAAGTCGGACGCCCTCAGTGCTGGTCGAATGGGCAAGCCGCATGGTGGCCTGCACAAATGGACCAGCGGCGTTGACAAGGGCGCGGGCGTGGTGGGTTTGCTGGCCTTGGGCGGTTTCAGTGGTGATGGTCCAATGGTCGCCGGTGCGGGTGGCGTCAGTGACGCGGGTGCGGGTCAGGATACTGGCGCCAAGGCTTTCGGCATCGCGGGCGTTCAGGACGACAAGGCGCGAATCCTCGACCCAGCAATCGGAATATTCGTACGCGGTCTTGAAGTGCGGCTTCAACGGCTTGCCTGCCGGGTCGGTGGTCAGGTCCAGTTTGCGGGTGGCGGGCAGGACTTTGCGACCCCCCATGCTGTCGTACAGGAACAGGCCCAGACGGATCAGCCAATCGGGGCGCCGACCCTTCATCCACGGCATCAACCGAGAGGTCGGCGTGGTGGTGTCGAACCGCATGTCAGGCGACAGCGGCAGGACAAAGCGCATCGGCCAGGAAATGTGCGGCATGGCGGCAAGCAGCGTCTCGCGCTCGTGCAGGGCTTCGCGGACAAGGCGGAACTCGAAATACTCCAGATACCGCAGGCCGCCGTGGAACAGCTTGGTCGAGGCGGAGGAGGTGCCTTGGGCAAGGTCGCCTTGTTCGGCCAGCGTAACGGTCAAGCCACGGCCCGCGGCGTCGCGGGCAATCCCGCAGCCGTTGATACCGCCGCCGATGATGAAAAGATCGCTTGTGTCTGTCATGAGCACCCCCGTTTGCGATTGGATGCGTTTGGGGGTGGTTCGTCAAGGTATTGGTGCGGGAATGTTCGTTATTTGTGATGACGAAAAGTTACGAACTTTAAACGCGCAGGCGGCGCATGGCGATGATCTGGCGCAGCAGGCCAAGCGGCGGCACGGCGCGGAACACGTCACGCATCATGGCGATGTCACCCTTGATCCCGGTCCACAGCCCGTATTTCGCGGATTTGAGCGGTGAGACGACTCCCGGCCAGCGGACGACGGCGATGCGGGTGCGGGCGGCGATGCAAAGGGAGTTCAAAAACACCTCGAATCCGAATTTGGGCAGGCGTTGCAGCGCCTCGGTCTGGGCTGCCAGCAGAGATTTGTGCAAGACACGTTCGCCAGAGATGTAATCAAGGCCGATCCAGCGCCACGGAAATGGGGCGTTGTCGCGCAGGGAGATGGCGATGTCGGCGCGGTTTTCGCGAACCGGGGCGATCAGGGCGGTCAGGTGCGCGGGGGCAAGGCCAACAAGGTCGGCATCGACCAGCAGGATCAGATCGCCGGTTGCGGCGGCAAGGCCGTGGATCAGTGCCGCGGTCTTGCCGCCATTGCGGGGCAGGGCGATCAGGCGGGCTTGGGGAAAGCGGGTGACGACGGCAACGGTATCGTCGGCGGAACCATCGTCGACGACGATAACCTCGTCAATCAGGGGATGGTCAAGCACTGCCTCCAGCACAGCGGCGATGCGGGCGGCCTCATTGTAGGCAGGAATGATGCAGGACAGGGTCACGGTTTGCGCCAGTGACGTTGCAGGTAGTAGGCGGCGATGGCCAGGATCACGACTAGAAGCAGCAATGATATCCGGTAGATGTAGGTGTCGATCATCGAATAGGCGTGGCCGATGAAGTAGCCGATGACGACAAAAAGCAGGGTCTTTGGGATGGTGCCAAGCAGGTTCCACCCCATATAGGCCGCAAAATTCATCCGCGCGGCACCTGATGCCACCATGATTGCCATACCGGCGGAGTGGGTCAGTTTGCCGAACAACAGCGTGCGCCCGCCTTTTTCGGCAAAATGTTCCTCCAATGCGGTTTTGCGGGCAGCGGTGATGCCCAGACGTTCCTGCCAACGCTCGGGCAAGATGCCCGGACCTGCCCGACCCAGACCATACCAGATTGCATCACCGATCAGATCACCCACGACGCAGACGATGTAGACCCCGACGATTGGCATATAGCCAAGTCGTGCCAGATAGGCCGCGATCACCGTGACGATCGGGCCTTCCAGCACGGCAAATGGGGCGAGGATCCACAGCCCGTGCGACTGGATCAGCTGCAGGGCGGCATCAAGGGTAAACAAAGGGTCAGGCTCCGTGGTTTGGGGTCTGGTTCAGGGCGGGCGGCGCGTCTGGCGCCTCGGCCACATCACCCGCCGACATCACGTTACCACGCCATTCAAAGCTGCTGCCAGCCCAAGAGGCCAGCCATAGCACCGGCAGGATAAGGTCACGCAAGCCCCATGCCGCAACGTCAGCACCGGCACGGGGCCAATCGCCCTTGGCCGCCACCACATATTCCATGCCGTACCACAGCACCAGAAACGCCGGGATCGCCCAAAGGGTGACGCCACTAGCCACCAGTATCACCAGGGCAACAAAGGGCAACGCCGCACCAGCCAGAAGCTCGGGCAGGAAATACATCAAAAAGCCAAGACGGCGCACCCGCGACCAGCGTAACTGACGGCTCCACACAGCATCAAAGCTGCGTCGTCCGATGGGTTGGGCGAAAAAACGGTTGGGCAGGGATACGTGCAATCCCGCCGTCCGCACCACCTTGGTCGAGGCGACATCTTCGGCCATCTCGGTGCCAAGCACGGCCAGTCCGCCGGCCTTTTCCAACAGATCGCGCTGCCAGAACAGCATTTTGCCTTGGGCAAATCCGTTGCCCATCCGAACCGAAGCCAGCTGCCACCGCGCCTGAAACGTGTTCAGAAACGCGCATTCCAGCCGAGCCCAGAACCCGTCGGGCCGAATGCCGATGGGCGGCGAAGATACCAGACCCGTCCCCGGCTCCCATTGATCCATCAGACGGTGCAAGTAATCGGGCGGCAGCAGCACATTGCTGTCGGCCATCAGGATCATCGAATGGCGCGCCGCGCGCCAGCCCTTGACCAGATTGTTCAGCTTGGGATTGCCGCTGATCCTGTCATCCCCGATCAGCAATTGCGCGGGAACAGCGGGGTACGCAGCCATCAGTCGGTTGACCAAGGGGATTGCCGGATCGTTGGGCAATGCCACGCAAAACAGGATTTCGAACTCTGGGTAATCGGCCTGGAATGTCGTGGTCAGCGTCTCTTCAAGATTATTCTCGATACCGCATACGGGGCGCAAAACTGATATCGCGGGGCAGTCCGTTCGGGCAGCAGACGATTTGCGCCGCGTCATTGTGGAAAGCGCCAGCACTGAACCAATCAGCTGCGCTGCCATGGCAAAGACCACGAACCAAACCAGGACAGACGCCATGTCAGAAGCCTCAGGCGGTGGCACCGATGCTCAGTCGCGGTGCGGCTCGTCTGTTGTCCTGCGCCTGACCGCCCCAGTCAAGCAACAGCAGCCGGCCAGAGGTGGTTTCCGCCAGCGCAGTGCTGTTTTCCACCCAATCGCCGCAGTTTGCATAGGGAATGCCATGATCGGAGTGCAGGGCAGGCTTGTGGAAATGCCCGCAGATGATGCCGTCAGCGCCATGCGACCGGGCAAGTTCAACCAGCCGCTTGTCGAAGGCATCCAAGCCACGCACCACATCATTGGCAAAGTTTACGACATGATCGACAATCGGCCATCCGCGCCGACCAAACCGCTGCATCACCGCATTAAACCGGTCGCCCATCGCGCGCAGTACGCTTTCAGAAAATGCGCCAAGCCGCTCCAGCATGGGGAAACGCTGTCCGAAAACGTCGCAAGTGTCGCCATGCGTCACAAGATAGCGCCGACCGTCGGCGGCGCGGTGGATCGCGTGTGGCACGATGTCGATATTCGCAACGCGCTGGCCGCAATACTGCCGAAAGAACGCGTCGTGATTACCGGGCGTATAAATCAGCCGCGTGCCGTTTTTGGCGCGATCAAACAGCAGTTGCAGGATCGCGTGGTGATTGGCGGTCCATTGGTTGCTGGCGGCAGTCCAGGTGTCGATGATGTCACCAACCAGATAGATCACGTCGGCGGTATGGGCTTGCAGAAACCCAAGCAGCGCCTCGTCCCGGCAAGCGCGCGATCCAAGGTGCAGGTCTGACAGGAACAGAACGGGAAAGTGGCGAGCCGCCGGATTTTGGTTAGGGGGATTTTGGTCAGGGATACGGCGCTGCGTGGCCGGATCGTGAGGGGCGAAGTCTAGCATCATCATATCCTGTCTCGTTTGTCGGGACGGTTCGCTAGGGGTGCAGACAGGTTGGTCTGGCATCCCATGTTAACGCCGCAGGTAGACAAATGGTTCAACGCTACGAACCGGAAACCCCGTCGAAGATTTCACAAGGTTTCTAGCGTGAAGTTGACGACGGGCGTATGACGGCAGGGCCACAGTGCGATGACAATGCGCCTGCCATCGTCACGAAC
>JBDSXE010000566.1:0-4140 GCA_039926325.1 Paracoccaceae bacterium
CAGGATCCGGGCACGCAGGTTGCAGAAATCGAGCAGAGCATTCGCAGCACACTGGCACGACACCAAGGGCCGGCTGATGCCGAGATTATCTTCGGCAGCGCCTATTGGGCAAACAAGGTGCTGTCCGAGGAAATGGCAGACATCACCGCCGCCAGTGCCGCCGCTCTGGTGAACTGGGCCGAAGCGGCGATCAGCGACGATGAACTGGAACTGCCGCCGAACGAAATGGTGTGGCAGCTTTCGGGTCTGCCCAAGCTGAACCGCGCAATCGCCAAGCATGTCGTCTCTTCGCTGGGCACAGCCCAACTGCGTAAGATTGCCAGCGCCGCCGTCACGATTGCCGGTGGTCTGCAAGCGGCGAATACCGTTCGCGTTTCCGGCATCACGGCCAACACATCGGTGAACATGCCAGAGGTGACGCGTGAATTCGCAAGTCTGGCCGCACGGCATTTGAGGGGGCTGTCGGACGATCTTGCTGCAACCACCAGTGCCTATCAGGGCCGCATTGATCGCGCTCATTCCAGTTTTCTGGAACGCGCGACGCATTCTTTGGTCAAGCACCTGGAGGACAAGGGCGAACAGGAACTGTGGCAGTATGACCCGGCCGGGCTGCGGATGGTCTTGAAATCGGCCTATTCGGTCTATGCCGCACGTTCGCAAGCGGCTGCTGACGCCCGTTACAAAGCTGCGGTGCAGGATGTTGCAGAACTGCTGTACACGTCATTCGGCGATGCTGTCGAAGGGATCGAGCTTGCTTTGCCCGAAGCACCCGAAGCTCCCGCGCCGGTTGCGCTGGCCCAGACGATCGTGCTGGATTTCAAGGATGGCTGGTGGCGTGCCTGGTGGTGGCGCACGCGCGGCTACAAGGCGTTTTCCGAACGCTTTTACGCAATGATCTCTGCGGAAACCCAAGACTTTCTGGCGCAATTCAAGACCGTTCCACCGCAAGATTTCAACGCGAAATTGCACGACATCCTGTGGTCGTTTCTGGATCAATCCAGCAATATCGCTGCCGAAATCGGCTACAACCGCAGTGACAAGGATCACCTTGAGGGGCCGGTTCTGGGCGCCGACGAAAAGAACCGCCGCGCAGTCATCGACAGCCTGATCGCAGACCTGAGGGATCAAGTTGCGAATTTGCAAAAAGAGGTGAAACAGTAATGATTAACGACAGTGAGATGGCGCCAGAGCTTGTTGCAGTGCCAAAGCCGCGCGTTGTTTTGATGGGTGAGTTCAGTTCGGGCAAAAGCACACTGTCCAACATTCTGTTGGGTGGTCCGACCCTTCCGACGCAGGTCACCGCCACTCGACTGCCGCCAGTTTACATCACTTATGGTGAACCCAGCGCATATGCACTGGCACGCGATGGCGCGTGCTTTGAAGTTGATCTGACCGACCTGAACAAACTGTCACCAGATGAAATCCAGTCGCTGCACATCACCATGAAGTCGGACACGCTTGAGCTGTGCGATCTGATCGACATGCCTGGAATTTCGGACCCAAATATGCCGATGGACACTTGGGACGCGATTGTCGGCAGTTCGGACCATGTGATCTGGTGTACCCATGCCACCCAAGCCTGGCGTCAATCCGAAGCGGCGATGTGGGACAGAATGCGCGACGCGACCAGCGGGCGGAATTTGCTGCTGATCACCCAGTTCGACAAACTGCGTAACCCGCGCGACCGCAGCCGCGTCCTTGCCCGTGTCATCGCGGAAACCAAAGGTGTTTTCACCGCCGTCTATCCGGTCGCTCTGCTTGACGCCTTGAAGGCCGATGATGATTTTGACGCGTGGAAGGCAAGCGGCGCCAACGAATTCATGGAGCATCTGGTCGAGATACTGCTAGAGGCTACGACCCCCTCCGATACTGCAGAGACAGCCTTGACATCGGCTACCGACCCCCAGACCGAAGTTGATCAGGATCAGACCTTCGCAACTGAGCAGCCCGTTTTCGGCAAGGCCAACATCAGCTATGATCATCTGTCGTCGCATCAGCATTCCGCCATCAAGGTGATCCCGCGCCGTGTCCTTGCCAAATCAAACGGTGACACCCCGCCCCGCCCGCCACGCCAGACCCGCGCCGACACCAGCGCATCGCTGCTGGAACCGTGGGGCGGTTGAAATGAAGGTTCAGGATCAGGTGAAACGGCTGCTTGACGAAACCCCGGATCTTCGGCTGGTGGCGTTTGGTGATCTGTCATCCGGTCTGATCCTGAACTGGAGCGCCAAGTCCGCCTGTCCGCGCGAGGTGCTTGACCTGCTTGGCGAAAAGGCCGCCGCTTGCTTTGCGCTGCTTAATTCCGACGCCCTGCCGCCGGAAGCTGATCCGACCAAATTTGGCACATCGGTTATTCAATTCAGCGAACAGGGTTCCAGCATCTTTGTCCGGCAGTCGGCCAGTTCTGACGACGTGATCTGCGCCGTCTGCGAAGCCGGGGCAGGGCTGGGGACGCTGATGCATTCCGCCACCCTTCTGGCCGACATGATTGCAGGCGCAGAATGAGCGCGGTCGAGAAAGAGGCTCAAGGGTCAGGCGGCGACGCCGGAAACACGCGGGGCGAACTGTTGGCGCGCCTGTCGACAGACCCACGAAAACTTGCGATTGAACGACGTTCTCTGCCCGCCACGGTCGAGGATCGGCTGTCGGCCATTCTGACGGAAATCGACGAAATCGTGCTACCACGGCAGCTGCACCTGTATTCTGCGGCACGAGAGGTGGCGCGCCTGACAGTTTCTCATCGCCGCCTGATCAGCATTGAAATGCCCGGCCGTTTGGCCGCTTCCAAGGACTCGAGTGGTCTGGCGGATCTGTTCGCCGCCCGTCTGGTTGAAATAGCGGAAATGCCTGGCGCGCTTTCGTTAACGGCAAGTCACCGACCCACGCCACCCAACCAGCCGGAAACGGCGTGTTCGGTTGCGGCGTTGAATCAGGCGCTGGCTTTTGCAACCACGCAAAACGCATTCGACCGGCTGCTACGGCAGGTCGCACCCTATGCTTCCGCCCGCCTTGTCTGGTCCGAGAAAAACCCACAGGGCCAACATACCGGCCCGCCCGAATGGTCCGGGCAACTACGTAATTTCACCGAAACCTATCGCGCAATGGGCCGAGATCGCCGAAGCGCAACCCGCGTCACATCTTCGCGGACCGAGGGGGTGGCCATTCCCCTGAATGACGACGTGATCGTCATGATCGCCAGTCTGGAAAAGAAGGGCTTCGCGGCCATCCTTCCTCGCAGCGTGGGTCTTGATCTGATTTCTGCCTGGCAATCATACTGACCCGCTGCTCTGATCCGCGGATTTCCAGCATTTTCGGCGGCTCTTTGCGTTGCCGCCACAGAAAGTGCCGTCAAACTACTTCCTTTATTGCGACAGATCGCGGATGGCCTACCGTTCTTCCTCCGAACATCCCAGCACGGATCTCATAAAGACCCTGACATCGGCCACGAAGATCGCTCGTGCCGCAACGCGCCCCTGCCGGGACGTGCCGTGGCATTTGAGTCCGGCGAAATCCGGTCGCGTGCCAGCGGTGTGGTGGAGCAGATTCTTTACAAAGCCGGCGATACACTGAAACCCGGCGACCCGATGTTCAAGATAGAGGACAATTCCTACCGCGCCGCATTTGCATCCGCTTACCCTACCTTTACGCACTGTCGGTGCTGGTGGTTTTCCTGTGTCTTGCCGCACTTTACGAAAGCTGGGCAATCCCGCTGTCGGTGATGCTGGCGGTTCCGGTTGGCGTGCTTGGCGCACTGACGGCGGCATGGCTGTTCGGGAAGTCCAACGACGTCTACTTCAAGGTCGGTTTGCTGAACATAATCGGTCTGGCTGCCAAGAATGCGATTCTGATCATCGAATTCGCCCGAGAGCTTGAATCGCAGGGTCGAACCGCGGTCGCAGCCGCGCTTGAGGCCGCCCGAACGCGGCTGCGACCGATCCTGATGACCTCGCTGGCGTTCATTCTGGGCGTTACACCTCTGGCCATAGCAACCGGGGCAAGCGCTGGCGCACAAAACGCTATCAGGGTGGGCGTTCTAGGCGGAATGCTTGTTGCGACGGCACTGGGAATTTTCATGGTGCCATCGTTCTACGTGATCGTCCGCAGACTTTCCCGCAGGTGATCTGTGAACGCCAACCAAAG
>JBDSXE010000567.1:0-4455 GCA_039926325.1 Paracoccaceae bacterium
CGGGGGCGGTACCCGGCGACTCCACCAACACTCCCGGCATTGCGGGCGATTGGGGTCGAAACAGGATCGACGAACGTCTAAAGGGGCCAGCTTTTGCTCGGTGAGGTACCACCGTTATCGGTCCAAAATGTACAGTTGCCAATGACAACCGTGCTCCGGCAATGGCTCTTGCAGCGTAAGCTGTTCGAGTCGCCGAAACTAAGTCCTTGCGCTTAGCAGCGTAAGGCGGGGTTCGCAGGCACCTGGCAACAGAAGCCTGCACTTCCTTCCCCCGTTGCAAGGCAAGTTGGCGCTAAGGATCAAATTTTTCGCAGAAAAATTGTATATTTCCGGCGCGCGCAAACGACAGCCAAAACCCACTTGCCCGATTATTGCCGCCAGCCCATGCTAGGCCATGCTGCGCGTCCTGGTTGCCCTTGTCACGCTTTGCCTCGCTGGCCCCGCTTTGGCCTGCCAAACAGCGTTATTGCTGGCGGTAGATGTGTCCGGCTCCATCGACCAGCGCGAATACCAGATGGAAACCAACGGCCTCGCAGACGCCCTTCAATCCCCCGACATCGCCCAAGCCCTGCTTGACGGACAGGTCGCCCTGTCGCTGGTCCATTGGTCCGGTGTGGGGCATCAAAAACTCGCCATGCCATGGCAGCGCATGATGACCATCGCCGATGTCATCAGTTTTGCCGAAACAGTCCGCAATATCCCGCGCCCCAACGAATACAGCGACACCGCGATTGGCGAGGCTATTCTGTATTCGATCAAACAGTTCGCGGCTGTCACCGACTGTCGGCAAGCGGTCATCGACATCTCCAGCGACGGCAAGGAAAACGCCACGAACGGCCTGCCCGACGCCCGGATCGAAGCCGCAACCGAAGGCGTCACCATCAATGCAATCGCCATTGAAGCTGATGGCAGGTTCGATAATCTGTCCGCCTATTTCCGCAAACGCGTGATCACCCCCGGCGGTTTCGTCATCACTGCAAAGGGCGTGGCCGACTACCCCCGCGCCATCCGCGAAAAACTGATCCGCGAACTAACCAAGCCGGTGTCGTGAGGATGGCCGGAGCCGGCAAAGGTTGCGGCACGGTGACATTTCAAGTCCGCCATCTTGACCAACCCCCTACCCTCGCTTATCCCTACGTCATGGGGTCTGCGAACACCCCGTGAGGCCAAGGCCAAAGCTGTCGCATCCCAGCCCGCTTTTTCGCGCATTGCCTCCGAAAACCGCGTCACACTTTTCGGATTGCGCTTCGCCAAAGGATGCCACCATGCCCGGACCCGATGAAATCTCTCTCACCCAGCTTGCCCGCCTGATTGGCACGCCCGACGCGCCGCACATCATTGACGTGCGCCCGCAACAGGATCGCGACGCCGACCCGTTCCTGATGCCCTGCGCCCGCACCGCCGGGCATCAAACCCCCGAAACGGCGGTCCCGCCCGGTCCGCCGCGCAACATTGCCGTCACCTGTTACAAGGGCGGCAAATTCGCCCAAGGGGCGGCAGCAATCCTTCGAAACCTTGGCCACCGGGCTGAGGTGATCGAGGGTGGCTGGGCCGCTTGGCGCGCGGCCGGGCTGCCGGTCATTGACCGTGCCGCGCGCGACCAGTCGCTGTGGGTCACGCGGCACCGACCCAAGATCGACCGCATCGCCTGCCCGTGGCTGATCCGCCGCTTCCTGAACCCCGAGGCGAAGTTCCTGTATGTCTCGCCTGCCGCCGTGCCCGAAGTCGCCGCCAATTTCAGCGCCATCCCGTTCGACATCGACGGCGTGCCGCATTCCCATGTCGGCGAGAATTGCACCTTCGACACCTTGCTGGACCTGTTCGGCCTGCACTCCGAACCGCTGTCCCGCATGGCGCTGGTGATCCGCGCCGCCGACACCGACCGCCACGACATCGCGCCGCAAGCCGCTGGTCTGCTGGCGATTTCCGTAGGCCTAAGTCGTCAGTTCCGCGATGACCTGTCGCAGTTGGGCGCCGGAATGGTGGTCTATGACGCGCTGTACCGTTGGGCACGCGACGGTTTTGACGAAGGCCACGACTGGCCCGCCAACCGCCCTGCATAACGGATCGCCGCGCATGACCTACGCCACCCTGATCCGCGCCTTTGCCCGCATCGGCATCCTCAGCTTTGGTGGCCCCGCCGCCCAGATCGCGCTGATGCACCGCGAACTAGTTGACGACCGCAAATGGGTCACCGAACAGGAATACCTGTCCGCGCTGTCGTTCTGCATGCTCCTTCCCGGCCCAGAGGCGATGCAACTTGCCACCTGGATGGGCTGGAAACTGAAGGGCACCCCCGGCGGCCTGATCGCCGGGTTGCTGTTCGTCCTGCCCGGCGCGGTCGTTGTGCTTGCCCTTAGCATGATCCACGCCGCCTTCGGACAGATCCCCGTGATCGCCGCTCTTTTCACCGGCGTTCAGGCCGCCGTCGTTGCCGTCGTGATAGAGGCGTTGCTGCGCGTCTCCAAACGCGCCCTGAAATCCGGCACCCACTGGATAATCGCCGCCTTGGCCTTTGCCGCCCTTTTCATCTTTGCCCTACCGTTCCCCGTCGTCATTATCGCTGCCGGCATCTACGGCTTTTTCACCACCAAAGGCACCGCCACCACCCTCGACACCCCGCACCCGTGGGGTGAAACGCTGCGGGCCACCGTGATATGGGGCACCGTCTGGCTGGCCCCGCTGGCGATCCTGATCACCCAATGTCCGGGCATCTACGCCGAGATCGGTATCTTCTTTTCCAAACTCGCGGTCGTGACCTTTGGCGGCGCCTACGCCGTTCTCGCTTGGATGGCGCAGGCCGTGGTGCAAGATAAACACTGGCTGACCACGCCGCAGATGATGGACGGTCTTGGCTTGGCAGAGACCACCCCCGGCCCGTTGATCCTGGTGACACAGTTTGTGGGCTACCTTGCCGCCTATCGCCAGCACGGCATCGCGGGCGGCCTGTTCGGCGCGTTGATCACCCTCTGGATGACTTTCGCCCCCTGCTTTCTGTGGATCTTTGCCGGCGCGCCGTGGATTGCCCGCCTGACCGCCGCCCCCCGCCTGTCGGGCGCGCTAAAGGCCATCACGGCCGCCGTCGTCGGCGTCATCGCCAACCTGTCGCTGTGGTTCGCCATCCACGTCTTTTTCGCAACCAACACGCTGATCGACGTCCCACCGATCCACATGGTCCTGCCCGATCCCACCACCCTGAATCCGATCCCCGCCGTCATTGCGGTGGCCGCCGCCTATCTGCTTCTCCGCCGCCACTGGCCCCTGCCCCTTGTCCTCTTATTCGCCGCTTTGGCATCAGCTGCCCTTGCTTACCTTTGACGCCCCCCCTTTCCTTCACCTCCAAATTGCCTATGTTGGGCATTATTGAGACAGGAGCAGGCATGGCGCGGTCGATTGATTACGGAAACCTGATGCACCGGGCCATGCGCGGCCTGATCCAGACCGTTTTGCACGACGTGTCGGTTAACGGTCTGCCCGGTTCGCACCACTTTTTCATCACCTTCGACACCACGGTCGAGGGGGTCGAGATGGCAGATTGGCTCCGCACCCGCTATCCTGGCGAGATGACTATCGTGATCCAGCACTGGTTCGACAACATGGTCGTCACTGACGTAGGTTTTCAGGTCACGCTTAACTTTGGCGACAATCCCGAACCGCTTGCCATCCCCTTCGATGCCGTCCGCACCTTCGTTGACCCCTCGGTCGAATTCGGTCTGCGGTTTGAGACGCATGAAGACGACGAAGACGAGGATGATCCCGAAAACGATCCACCACCCACGCAGGATGCCCAGATCCTTCGCCTCGACAAATTCCGCAAGCACTAGGGCGGCCCGATGTCCGAAACCTTGCTGTTCTTTCGCCAGCTTCTCAGCAGGCCGAAACAGATTTCCGCCATCGCCCCATCATCGCGCTGGCTGGCCCGCGCAATGGCGCAGGACTTAAGCCCCGCCACGGGCCGTGTCGTGGAATTTGGCCCCGGCACCGGCGTACTGACCAAAGGCATTCTTGACGCAGGCATTAAACCGCGAAACCTGACGTTGTTTGAGATGAGCGCCGATTTCACCGCCCACCTGCGCCACAGGTTCCCCGGTGTCACCGTCCATAACGACGGCGCCCAAACCGCCGCCGCGCACCTTGCCATAGGCGTGGACGCCGTAATCTCTGGCCTGCCCCTGCTGTCCATGCCGCTGGAAATCCGCGAATCCATCGTCCGCGCCGCGTTCGACATCCTGTCTCCGACCGGCATCTACGTCCAGTTCACCTACGGCCCCCGCCCACCCATAAGCGACCAGCAGATCGCCGCCTTGGGCCTGACCGTAAGCCAGACCGCCCATGTCTGGCTGAACCTGCCACCCGCCCGCGTATTCACCTTCCGCAAGTGATCCTCGACCCAGCTATTCTAGTACAACCCAATGCCGGAGATCCAATGACCCGCACCGAAACCGACAGCTTCGG
>JBDSXE010000568.1:0-4442 GCA_039926325.1 Paracoccaceae bacterium
GCGCTGGCAGGATCAGGGCGAACCGCTGCCCTTTGCCCACGCACAAGTCTCGGTTCCTGCCCATTGGCCAATGGCAGAGGCACGGCTGCATCTGTGGTTGGGTGGCGAGGGGCTGGTGCGATTGATCGGTGACCGCACCACCACATTCGGGTTGAACCCGCCGCACATGGACTTTCCGGTGCCTTCGGGCAGTTTCAGGATCGAGGCCGATTGCGTGGCGCGGCTGGAGCAGGGCGTGCCGAACCGCGATGCCGCTTTGGGCCGGACAGAGCTGGTCTGGGTCGAACACGACCTCGCGGATTATATCATGATGCAGCGGCAGGTCATTGAACTGGTGCGTTCACTGGGTAGCCATGAGGTTGAACCCTGGCCGGTCCCGGACTATTTCCCGATCCGCGAACATCCCGATCATTCCGAACCCCACGCGGCCTGCAAACCGGTGATGGATCTGGCAGAGGCGGCGTTTCATCTGCTGGACTGGCCGACCGAAACCCAAGCCTATCTGCGCCGTATTGCCAGCAGCGCCGCCTCGCAACAAATCTGGATGCTGCCCAACCTCGACGGTCCGCTTCAACCGCTGTCCGATACGGCCCGCGCTTCGGTGATTGCCGCCCGCAACCACTTGCGCGACGGCCTGAAAGCCCTGCAAACCCGCTTTCCGCAAGAAGGCGCCATTGCCCTGACCGGCCATGCCCATATCGACCTGGCCTGGCTGTGGCCGATGGTCGAAACCCGGCGCAAAGGCGTGCGGACCTTTCACACCGCCCTACAGCTGATGGACCAGTTCCCCGAGTTCCGATTCAATCACTCCACCGCGCAGCTTTACGATTTCATAGGCCGCGATGACCCCGCGCTGCTGGCCACCATCACCGAAAAGGTCGCATCGGGCCAATGGGAACCGTTGGGCGGCATGTGGGTCGAACCTGACACCAACATGCCCTGCGGCGAGTCGCTGATCCGCCAGCTGCTTTACGGCATCCGTTATTTCGACAAGCAGTTCGGCCGCGATAAACGCTCTACCGTTTGCTGGCTGCCCGACACCTTCGGCTTTTCCCCCGTGCTGCCTCAACTGCTGAAAGGCGCGGGGATGACTGCGGTTTTCACGATCAAAACCAACTGGTCGGAAAAGAACAAACTGCCGAACGACCTGTTCCTTTGGCAGGGGCTGGACGGGTCCAGCGTCACGTTTCATACGTTCGAGAATCCCGCCAATGGCTACAACGCCGAACTGGGGCCAAGGGCGACCTTGGGCACTTGGCACAACTACCAGAACAAGGAACTGCTGCCCGAAAGCCTGCTGTGTTATGGCTACGGCGATGGCGGCGGTGGCCCGACAGAGGAACAGGTGTTGCGCGCCCGTCAGATGGCCGACTTCCCAGTGGTACCGAAGTTGCGACATGTGAACGTAACGGAATGGTTCAAATCCATCACCAACACAGCCAAAATGCCGAAATGGGTGGGCGAGATCTATCTGGAATATCATCGCGGCACGCTGACCACCCAAGGCCGCACCAAATACCTGCACCGCCGCGCCGAACGCGCGCTGATCACGGCGGAAACCTTGTCCTGCATGGCCAGCCTGCTGGGTGCGCCGCTTGCCAGTTCGTTGGCGCTTGACTGGCATATCCTGCTCCGCAACGAATTTCACGACATCCTGCCGGGCTCTTCCATCCGCGAGGTGTATGAGGTTGCAGAGGCAGAACTGGCCGACGTCGTAGCCAGCGGAAAAACCCGTCAGGCGGCGGCAATTGCGGCTCTAATACCGCACTTTTCGACTGGAATAGAGGCGGGCTTGATCGCCATCAATCCCGACACCTCGCCCCGACCGTTACGCTTGCACTCTGACAAATCCCTGCCGAATGGTCAGCCTGTTGCAGACGGCTTCATCCTTGCTGCCCCAGTGATGGTGGGCGGACTGTCCGTTCTGGCCGCCAAATCCGCCAGCCTGCCCGTCTCGTCTGGTCTATCCGTATCGCCGCTGCGGCTGGAGAATGACTTCGTTAGGGTCCGCCTGAACGCCGATGGCACGCTCGCCAGCCTTTATGACAAACGCATGGGTCGGGAATGCCTGTCGGGTCGCGGCAACCAGATCCACGCCTACACCGACAAGCCGCGCTACTTCGATGCGTGGGATATAGAGGAGGATTACGGCAGCAACGGCACCGAACTCCTCACCATCGCGCCAGCCGAGGTGGTCGAGAAGGGTCCGCACCGCGTAGCCGTCCGCATCCGCCGCAGCTTTGGCGCCAGCACGATCAGCCAGGAAATCCGCCTGTGGGCCAATTCGCCCCGTGTCGAATTCAAAACCGACATCGACTGGCACGATCGCCGTACGCTTGTCAAAGCGCGTTTCCCACTGAGCGTCCACACCGACCACGCCACGTTCGAATGCGCTTGCGGGGTGATCCAGCGGCCCACCCACCGCAACACGCCGTGGGACGCGCTGAAATATGAGGTGGCCGCCCACCGTTTCGTTGACATGTCAGAGGCGGGCTTTGGCGTCGCCGTGCTGAATGACGGCAAATATGGCCATGACGTTCTGGGCAACGAGGTTGGCATCAGTCTGCTGCGCTCGCCAGTATTCCCAGACCTTCTGGCGGATGAGGGCGCCCAAAGCTTTACCTACGCCCTGCTGCCGCATCCCGGCGACTGGTTCACCGGCGGCGTTCTGGCCGAAGCCGAGGATTTGAACCAACCGCTGATCGCCACTGCCGCCCCTGTCGCGCAAGATCGCCAGTGGCAGGCGGTGGCAATGGACGGCTCGCCGTTGGCATTGTCCGCGATGAAGCCTGATGAGGCGGGTGACGGCGTTATCTTGCGGCTGTATGAACCCTTGGGCGGGCGCAGTACCCCGCACATCACCCTGCCGGAACCTTGGGCTATCGTGGGCGAGGTCAGTCTGCTGGAAGAACCTCTGCCGCACTCCGACCTGACGTTTGCACCCTTTCAAATCCGCAGCCTGCACCTGAAACGAAAGCCATCCGCATGATTGTTCCGCTTAAAATCTCCGACGTCGAAACACCTGCCGTTCTGATCGACCTAGACGTGGTTGCCGCCAACATCACCCGCGCGCAAAGTCTGTTCGACGCTTTGGGCGTCCGGTTTCGCCCGCATATCAAGACGCACAAAATCCCCTACCTGTCCCGCCTGCAACTTGGCGAAGGTGCCATCGGCATTGCCGCGCAAAAAATCTCTGAGGCAGAAGTGTTTGCCGACGCCGGTTTCAACGACATCCTGCTGTGCTTCAACCTGCTGTCGCCCGCCAAGATTGCCCGTGCCCGCAAGCTGCTGGATCAGTGCCACCTGACGCTGGTTGCCGATAACCATCAGGTCGTGGACGCGTTGTCGGCTGGTATGGCGGGTGCCGCAACTCCGCTGAATGTTCTGGTTGAATGCGAGACGGGCATGAACCGCTGCGGCGTGCAAACCCCGCAGGCCGCGCGCGATCTTGCCATCCTGATCGACGCGGCGCCCGGTCTGCGCTTCGCCGGGCTGATGACCTATCCGGCAGCTGGCGGCACCGCGACTGTCGAAGTTTTCATGGCCGAAGCCCGCGCATTGTGCATCGCGGCGGTCGGTCATTGCGACGTCATCTCCAGCGGCGGCACCCCGTCGCTGGCCGATGCCGCCCTGGCGCCGAGTGTCACCGAATACCGCGCCGGAACCTATATCTACAACGACCGCTCTTTGGTCGAACGTGGTGCCTGCACGCTGGACGATTGTGCGCTGACCGTTCTTGCCACCGTGGTCAGTCGTCCCACCGACACCCGCGCCATTCTGGATTGCGGGTCCAAGTCGCTGACCTCTGACCTACTGGGCCTGAATGGCTATGGCACGATTCTGGGCTATCCACTGGCCCAGATCACCAACCTGTCCGAAGAACATGCCCGCGTTGACCTGACGCTTTGCCCCGTAAAACCCCAGATCGGCGACAAGGTGCAGATCGTGCCGAATCACGCCTGCCCGGTCAGCAATCTGGTGGACAGCGTGATCTTTCACCACAGCGGAGCAGTTTTGCGTAGTGAAGAAGTGTCCGCGCGCGGCACCGTGCAGTAGCGGATTTCTGCCCGCAAAATCAGCACTTGAAAAAATTTGGCGATTGCGCCCTTATGCCTAGGAAATCGTTTTCCTAAACAAGATTCGTGCTGATTCACCCCCAGACCCGAGCCGGAAAACCTTTTCTTTCGCAGCCGAGCCATTCGGCACCAATGGGAGGAAGATATGAAAAGCCTGTCCGTACCCGGTTTCCGCCGGTTGCTTTTGACTGCCTCGCTGGCAGCTTTTGCCGCCAGCGCCGTCTCCGCCGAAACGCTGTCGATGTGGGTTCGCGAATCCGCCGCCGATCCCGGTAAGCTGATGGTCGATTTGTGGAACAGCAAGCATGACAACAAGATCGAACTGACCGCGATCCCCGATGCCCAGATGGTCACGAAGCTGGCCAC
>JBDSXE010000569.1:0-4861 GCA_039926325.1 Paracoccaceae bacterium
GTTGTCGCAGTACTGTTCCTGCCGCCCACCCTGATCGCTTCGATTTACGGCATGAACTTCCGCCTGATGCCCGAACTTGATTGGGCGGTCGGCTATCCGATTGCGCTGATCCTGATGTTTGCCTCCGCCGCTGGCACCTACCTGTTTTTCAAGTGGAAGAGCTGGCTGTAAGCTACGGGAATTACATGAAAATCACCAAACTAGAGACCTTCGGGAATGAATTTGTAACCTTCACCCGTGTCACCACCGAAACCGGGGCCACCGGCTGGGGTCAACTATCCACCTACAACGCCGACATCACCGCGCAGGTGTTCCACCGTCAGGTCGCCCGCCACGCCTTGGGCACCAATGTGGACATGATGGAAGACACGCTGAACCTCATATCCGAACGCGAACACAAATATCCCGGCTCATATCTGCGCCGCGCCCAGACCGGCTTTGATACCGCCATCTGGGATCTGCGCGGCAAACTGGCGGGCAAACCCGTTGTCGAACTCCTTGGTGGCACCCCCGGCCCCTTGCGCGCCTACGCCTCCAGCATGAAGCGCGACATCACACCCGAGGATGAGGCCAAACGCTTCGTCAAACTTCGCGACGACCACGGCTTCACCGCCTTCAAATGGCGCGTCGGTGCTGAATGTGGCCGGGGCCGCGACGAATGGCCGGGTCGCACTGAATCCATAATTTCAATCGTTGCCAATGCCTTGGGCGACGATATTGACAAACTTGTTGATGGCAATTCCTGCTATGCCCCCGCCCAAGCCATCGCGGTTGGCCACCTGCTGCAAGACCACAGCATTGGCCATTTCGAGGAACCGTGCCCCTACTGGGAATACGACCAAACCGCCGAAGTCCGCGCCGCCCTCACCCTTGACGTCACCGGCGGCGAACAGGATTGCGAATTCTCGGCCTGGCAGTTGATGATCGAACACAAATCGGTCGACATTCTGCAACCTGACGTCATGTACATGGGCGGCATCTCCCGCACGCTCCAAGTCTGCGCGATGGGCGCCAAGGCTGGCCTGCCGATCACGCCCCACGCCGCCAATCTGTCGCTTGTGACCATGTGTACCATGCATCTGCTCAAGGCTATTCCGAACCCTGGCAAATACCTGGAACTTTCGATCGAGGGGCTGGACTACTACCCTTGGCAAACCGGCCTGTTCCGCGGAAACCCCTATCGCATTGTGGACGGCCATGCCATCGTGCCCTCCGAACCGGGCTGGGGCGTCGAAATCGACCCGGCCTTTCTGGAAAACGCCAGCTATCAGGTCAGCACCCTATGAAAACCATCCTCATCACCGGCGCAGGCAGCGGCATTGGTCGCGCCACCGCCCGCGCTTTCCTGAACAACGGCTGGCAAGTCGGCCTGATCGGTCGCCGGGCAGAGGCGTTGACAGAAACTGCCACTGGCAACCCCAACACCCTGATCCTGCCCTGCGATGTCACCAAACCCGACGAGGTTGACGCCACCTTTGCCAAGGCCGCCGCCCATTTCGGCGCCATCGACGTGCTGTTCAACAACGCCGGGCAGTCCGCCAAGCCCGGCACTATCGACGAAATTCCGCTGGCCGACTGGTTTTCCGTCCAGAACGTCAACATCACCGGCATGTATCTGTGCGCTCGCGCCGCTTTCGGCCAGATGCGCCACCAGACCCCGCAGGGCGGGCGCATCATCAACAACGGCAGCATCTCTGCCCACGCGCCACGCCCCGGCTCTACCCCCTACACCATGTCAAAACACGCTGTCACCGGCCTGACGAAAACCTTGGGTCTTGACGGTCGCGCGTTCAACATCGCCTGTGGTCAGATTGACATCGGCAATGCGCTGACAGAGATGGCGGTTCAGATGACCAAAGGCGTGCAACAGGCTGATGGTACAACGAAAATCGAACCTGTGATGGATGTAAAAGAGGTCGCCAGTGCGGTCCTGCACATGGCCAACTTGCCGTTGTCGGTGAACATCCCGTTCATCACCATCATGGCCCGCGACATGCCCTTCGTCGGGCGCGGTTGATTTGCGGTAACGCACCACAAATCCCGCCTTGCAGCCCGCTGCTTTGACTGACACCTTGCGGCAAAATCCGCCAACCATAGGCCCGAAAATGACGCAGCACCTGCCCGCCTTCACCGCCCCCGGCCGCTTCTGGCGCGGCAACCTTCACACCCATTCAACCCGCTCTGACGGCGTGCTTGACCCGGAAGAGGTGTGCCGCCGTTACCGCGCCGAAGGTTACGATTTCATCGCCCTGACCGATCATTTCGTCGGACGTTACGGCTATCCCATTGTTGACACAAAACCGATGCGAACCAATAGCTTCACGACCATTCTTGGTGCGGAACTGCACTCAGGTTCTATGGCAAATGGCGAGTTGTGGCACATCCTTGCGGTTGGTCTGCCGCCCGAATTCGCCCCGTCTAATTCGCCGTCATTCATCCCTGAAAAGGGCCAGGAGTCTGGACCCGAAATTGCCGCCCGCGCCGTCGCCGCTGGTGCGTTCGTCGCCATTGCCCACCCGCAATGGTCTGGCCTTACGTTGGCGGACGCGCGCAGCATCACTTCCGCCCACGCGGTAGAGATTTACAACCACGGCTGCGCCACCGGCTGCGACCGCCCGGATGGTTTCAGCATTGCCGACCTTTTGCTGACCGAAGGCCGCAATCTGTCGATGATCGCCACCGACGATGCCCATTTTTCTGAACCGGACCATTTCGGCGGTTGGGTGATGGTGAAATCAGAGGCAAACGAACCAGAGGCGCTGTTAAGCGCCCTGAAAGCCGGCCATTTCTATTCGACCCAAGGGCCCGAATTGCGCGATGTCCGCATTGAGGATGGCCATGTCGTCGTCGAATGTTCTGCCGTCTCATCCGTCGTCGCGATCGGCTGGGGTACGGGCGCCAAGGCCGTCCATGGCCATTCACTGACCCGCGCCGAAGTGCCGCTGGAACGCCTGAACAACACGCCGTGGCTGCGCGTTGCCGTGATCGACGCCGCGGGAAAACGCGCATGGAGCAACCCGATCCGCACTGGGGCCGACGCCAAAAATCCGCGTGTGCTGTAGGTGCGAAAGGCTAAGATTTGGTTAACGCGCTGACGTAACAAATTGATATAAAACGATATTGGTGAGTGTCCATATCTGGACGCTCACCCCGCCTTGCCCTCCAATCCGTCCGCCGCTGCCCCAGTTGCCCCCGGAATCCGCATCTCGAACACTTCGGTGACAGAGGTGTAATCATAGTAACCCAGCCGTGCCAAAGGCCGGATCGCCTTGATATCTAGCTTGCCCTGTGGAGTGATCACCTCGTCTTTGACGTGGATACGCATGACTTCGCCATAGACCACGTCGACCCAGCCATGTGATGACCGGCCGGCCAGCCGATGCGTAGACAGATAGCGGCATTCGAACTGCGCCGGGCTTTCGGCCACGCGCGGGCCGGGCGCGTCAATACAAGCGGCTTTGGTCACGCCGGCCTTCTCGAATTCGTCCACCCCGTCCGGCCATTCCATCGAACTGATGTTGACCGCTTCGCGCAGATCATAGGTCGCCATGTTCCAGACGAACCAGCCGGTCTGTTCAGCGTTCAGCACGGTGTGCTTGCGCCGCCCATCGGAATACTGGTTGGCCGCAAACATCACCATCGGAGGATCGAAGGTCAGATTCTGCCATTGCGAATATGGCGCAAGGTTGGCGTGGCCGTGTGTATTTACCGTAGACAACCAGCCAATCGGGCGCGGTACGGTGCAACTTTTGAACGGTGAATAGGGCAGCGGGCAGGCTTCGTTACCGGGCGCGTAATGCATGTCAGTTCCCCAATATCCCCGGCAGCCGCAACCCCTGTTCCCGCGCGCAATCGAGTGCAATCTCATACCCCGCATCCGCATGCCGCATCACCCCGGTCGCCGGATCATTCCACAGCACATTCCCAATCCTGCGGGCCGCATCATCGGTCCCGTCAGCACAAATCACCATCCCGGAATGCTGGCTGAACCCCATACCCACACCACCGCCATGATGGATCGAAACCCATGTCGCCCCCGAAGCCGTGTTCAGCAGCGCATTCAACAGCGGCCAGTCCGAAACCGCATCCGACCCATCCTTCATCGCTTCAGTCTCGCGGTTTGGAGAGGCTACTGAACCCGAATCCAGATGGTCACGCCCAATCACTACCGGAGCTTTCAACTCACCCGACCGGACCATCTCGTTGAACATCAAGCCCGCCTTGTGCCGGTCGCCAAGCCCGATCCAGCATATCCGCGCGGGCAGACCCTGAAACGCAATCCGCTCCGCCGCCATATCCAGCCAGCGGTGCAGGTGGGCATTGTCCGGAAACAGCCGCTTCATCGCGGCATCGGTCGCGTGAATATCCGCCGGATCACCAGACAGCGCCGCCCACCGGAACGGCCCGATTCCGCGACAGAACAGCGGACGAATATACGCCGGAACGAAGCCCGGAAACGCAAACGCATCCTCCAACCCCTCATCCAGCGCCACCTGCCGGATATTGTTGCCGTAATCCAGCGTCGGCACGCCAGCGTTCCAGAAATCGACCATCGCGGCCACATGCACTTTCATCGAAGCGCGCGCTGCCCGCTCCACCGATTTCGGATCACTCTCCCGCTTCGCCTTGGCCTCCGCGACGGTCCATCCCTGCGGCAGATAGCCGTTCAGCGGGTCGTGGGCGGAGGTTTGGTCGGTCACGATATCCGGCCGATGCCCGCCCGCTTTCATGCGCCGGAACAGTTCCGGGAACACGTCTGCCGCATTGCCGACCAGACCCACCGACTTGGCCGCGCCCGCGGCCGTCCACTGATCAATCAACGCCAGCGCCTCGTCCAACGTCTTGGCTTTGGCGTCGACAT
>JBDSXE010000570.1:0-7502 GCA_039926325.1 Paracoccaceae bacterium
ATCGCATTGGCCGCGACGACGTGGCAGGTCAGGATCTTGGTCAGCATGGCCTTGTTTTCCGGCTTCAAAAGCGTGTCGACGGTGCCGGCGGGCAGTTTGGCGAAGGCTTCGTTGGTGGGGGCGAACACGGTGAACGGGCCGGCACCTTCCAGCGTTTCGACAAGACCCGCTGCTTTGACCGCGGCGACCAGTGTGGTGTGATCGGCCGAGTTCACTGCGTTTTCAATGATGTTCTTGGTGTCGGGCATCGCCGCGCCGCCAACCATCGGATTTTCTGCCATCGCAAAACCAGCGGACAGTGCAAGTGCGGCGACGGTCAGGAAAAGAGATTTCATTGTGGTAGCTCCCATTGGATCTTTCGAAGCAGGCCAATCCTGCCTCACAGTCAAAGGAACGAGGCTTGGAGGGTGGAAGTTTCAGAAAGCGTGGTGTCACACGGTTTCGTGACTAGAAAGGTTTGAATTGGCCGAGAGCCAGAAAAAGGGGGGCGGTTTCCCTCCCCCAAATTTCATTAAGCCCATGTCAAATTAGGCGGCGATCAGCTGGCCTTTGGCGACGACCGGGCCAGTGGGCTTGCCGGTCGGCGAACCGCCCAAAGGTTCCAGAGTGATGGCAAGTGTCTGACCGGCAGCCAGACCGGGCCGGGTTATAGATTCCGCATCGCCCGGAATGACACCAAGCGATACCGGCGGGTTGTCGCCCGCAATCACCCAAAGTTCATAGGAATGGCTGGCATCGGCTGTGGTGCCCGAAACTCGGGTCAGCGTCAGTTTGTCCTGCGTGATCACCGCTTCGTACTTCAGATTTCCGGCATCAGCGGTCAGGATCGCAGTATAGCTGGGTGCTGCGGGGGTCAACGCAAGATAGGCGACAAGTGCCACGGCAGCGGCGGCCGCACTGCCCCAGGCCCAAAGATTGCTGAGGAGATTGCGCTTGACCACCAGAGCCGCCGGGAACAAGCGCGCCTCGATTTGCGGCATCAGGTTCTGAACTGGCACTTCGGCATAATCGTCGTTCAGATCGGACAGACGATGTTCCCATTCGGCTACCCGTTCGGCAAGATCACCACCTTCACGAAGCCGGGTTTCAACCGACATGCGTTCTTCAAGGCCAAGCAGGCCGATCACATATTCGGCAGCCAGCAGGTCTAATTCAAATTCCGGGGTGATCGTTGGAAGATCGCTCATGATCCCATACATTCTTTAAGACGCAACAGGCTGCGGCGCAGCCAAGTACGCATGGTATTGAGCGGGACGTCGAATTTGGTGGCCAGATCTGTGTAAGACAGGCCTGTCAGGTATGCACCGCGCAATGCTTCGGCCCGGTCAGGCTCTAGCGTGGCGAAGCAGTCATTGATCCGCCGCGCCTCACCAGTGGCGATCATGCGGGTTTCGGCGCGTGGCGCGGGATCGGCGTGAGCCGCCATCGCATCGTCGTCGCTGACATGATCGGAACGCTGGCGCAGTCGGTCGATAGCCAGATTGCGCGACAAAGCGATCAGCCAAGTCATGCCACGGCCCTTGGACGCATCGTAGCGCCCTGCCTTTAGCCAGACTCTGGTGAAAACCTCTTGCAACGCATCCTCCGCCTCTGCTCTCTGACCAAGGATACGCAACAAAACGCCCATAAGTTTCGCGGAGCTGGCGGAATATAGTTCACGAAACGCGGCGCGGTCCTGCGTTGCGGTATTCTGGATCAGAACGGCGATAGGATCATCCATGTCCGCAAGCTAATGCATTGGTATCTTTCGTCAACCCCGCCTGCGCCGCCGACCGCCTTCGCCACCTGATCCGGCGGTGTTGAAACTTACGTTGGGCAGGGTCGCCACGCCGATGAGGTGCGGGAACAGATCGGTCGCGTGCGGGATCGCGGTGGCGTTGACGAAGTGTTCCTGAAAGCGCGGCTCGATGGCGGTTTCCACCTTGTGGATTTGCTGAACGGTTTCTTCGATCGCGTTGCGCGACCCAACATTGCACAGCGCGATGCGCGCCCCGGTGCCGGCGGCGTTGCCAGCCGAGACGACCTTATCGAGCGGGGCATCCGGGATCATGCCAAGGACCATCGCGTGTTTGGGCGAGATATGCGCGCCAAAGGCCCCGGCGAGAGTGACGCGGTCAACGTGGTCGATACCCATTTCGTCCATCAGAAGGCGGGCACCGGCATAAAGTGCGGCCTTGGCAAGCTGGATGGCGCGGATGTCACCTTGCGTCACCATGATGCGAGGACCGCCGTGGCTGGAGCCGTCGTGCAGCAGGTAGGAATGTGTGCGGCCTTCGGGGACTGAACGGAGGGTGTCGGTTTGATCGGGCGATCCGATCAGGCCCTGCTGGTCAACGATACCGGCCATCCGCATCTCGGCAACCGCCTCGATTATACCGGAACCGCAGATGCCGGTGATGCCGCTGGATGCGGTGGCAGCGCCAAAACCAGCGTCAGTTGACCAAAGGTCGGAGCCGATGACCTTGAACCGCGGTTCTTTGGTGACCAGGTCGATTTCAACCCGCTCGATAGCGCCGGGGGCTGCGCGCTGGCCGCTGGAGATTTGCGCGCCCTCAAAGGCGGGGCCGGTCGGAGAGGAGCAGGCGAGGACGCGGGTTTCGTTGCCAAGCAGCAGTTCGGCGTTGGTGCCGACATCGACGATAAGCACCATGTCCTTGGACTTGTTGGGTTCTTCGGACAGGGCAACTGCGGCACAATCGGCGCCAACGTGGCCTGCGATGCAAGGTAAGATGTAGACCCGGGCAGCGTGGTTGACGGCACCCAGGTCCAGATCGCGGGCGTCAAGACTGAGGGAGCTGGAGGTGGCAAGGGCAAAGGGAGCTTGACCAAGTTCGACCGGATCAATCCCCAGCAGAAGATGGTGCATAACCGGGTTGCAGACAAACACCAGTTCATAGATCGATTTGGTGTCAACGCGCGCTTCGGTGCAGATCGACTGGATCAGGCCGTTGATTGCGGTGCGAACGGCAGAGGTCATTTCCTTGTCGCCGCCGGGGTTCATCATCGCATAGCTGACCCGGCTCATCAGATCTTCGCCAAAGCGGATTTGCGGGTTCATCACGCCCGCGGAGGCCAGAACGCTGCCGTCTTGCAGGTCGCACAGGTGGGCGGCGATGGTGGTGGAGCCAAGGTCGATGGCAAGGCCAAGCAACTTGCCCTCATGGTAGCCCGGCCACATGTCCAGAATGCGGTAGCGGGCGTCGTGGTTGCCTTTGTGCAGGGCGACGGTGATTTTCCACTGACCTTTCCGCAGCGCAGGTTGCAGGCGGCGCATCAGGCTGAGTTCGGCGGCAATCCCCTCGACCTGCCATTGCTCTTTCAAAGCGCGGGCCAGCCGTTCGAAATCACCGGTCGGTTCGTGCATGTCAGGCTCGTCAACCTCGACGTACATAAGCCGGGTGGCGGGGTCCATGACGATGTCGCGCATGGTGGCGGACTTGCGGATGACCTGTTTGTGGACCTGGCTTTCGGGCGGCACGTCGATGACGACATCGCCCTGGATTTTCGCTTGACAGCCAAGGCGGCGGCCTTCGGTCAGACCACGGACGCGCTTGTAGCGCGCCTCGACCTCGTTCCATTCGGACAGGGCATCAGTTGCGACCGTGACGCCATGTTTGGAGAATTCGCCATAACCGGGAGTAATCTGGCATTTGGAGCAGATGCCGCGGCCACCGCAGACGGAATCGAGATCGACACCAAGCTGACGGGCGGCGGTCAGAACCGGGGTGCCATGGGCAAAGCGCCCGCGTTTGCCCGAGGGGGTGAAGATTACGAGAGCGTCGTCAGTCATGGAGCGTCTCCGGTCATTCGGTTCTTTCTAGGCCCCGAAAGGTCCGGCGCAAGGGCTGAATGCGTCAGGCAGGGGGCGCAAAACGCCACAGCGGGCGCTTGGGGCTGATCGCCGGGAGTTTCATCCCCCCGGGCCCCCGTGGAATATTTATCAAAAGCTGAAGCCGGATATTACCAGAGGTGGGCGACGTGCGGTGCGATCAGGCGATGATAGATCTCTTTCGCCTTGGCCATCGTGGCGGCGTCAATGGGGGGTAAGGCGTCGGCGGCGACGTTCGCTTGAGCTTGCGCGGCATTTTTAGCGCCGGGAATGACGACGCTGATGGCGTCGGACATCAGAATCCAGCGCAGAGCGAAGGCGGCCATCGTGGCACCGGCCGGGACGAGGGGGCGCAGTTCCTCGACCGCTTGCAGGGCGACATCGAACGGCACGCCAGAGAAGGTTTCGCCCTTGTCGAACGCCTCGCCATTGCGGTTGAAGGTGCGGTGATCGTCGGCGGCAAAGGTCGAGGCGGCGTTCATCTTGCCGGTCAGCAGGCCGGAGGCGAGCGGGACGCGGGCGATGATGGCGACATTTGCGGCCTTGGCTGCGGCAAAGAACTGGTCGGCAGGGCGTTGGCGGAACAGGTTGTAGATGATCTGGACCGACGTGACGCCGTGGAATTTGAGGGACGTCATCGCCTCGTCGATCGTCTGGACCGAAACCCCGTAGTTGGCGATGACGCCTTTGGCCTTGAGGTTCTTCATGGCGTCGTGGACGCGCGGATCGCCGTAAACCTCGGTTGGCGGGCAGTGGAGTTGCACGAGGTCGAGCGTGTCCATTTGCAGGTTGGTGCGGCTGCGGTCGATGAAGGCGGCAAGATTTGCCTCGGTATAACCAAGTGCGGTGTGGTGGTTCAGGCGGCGGCCCGCCTTGGTGGCTACGAACGGACGCGGGCCGGACCGGGTCTTGAGCACCTCTGCAATGCGGCGTTCGGACAGGCCATCGCCGTAGACATCCGCCGTGTCGACGAAGGTCATGCCAGCGTCGAGGGCGGCGTTGAGGGCGTCTTTCGCTTGGGCGTCCGTAACCTCGCCCCAGGTACCGCCAATGGCCCACGCGCCGAAGCCGATGGCAGTGGGGGAGCGACCGGTGCGGCCGAAAGAGCGGGTTGAAAGGGACATGACGTTCTCCGATTGGGTTGCAGGAGGTTGTAGCGGTTGGGGGCGGGGTGGCAATGGGGGTTGCGATCCGCTAGGTCTGTTCGGGTGGAAAGGCTGGGGGTTTCACACCCTAATGCGTCCATCGGTTCTTGGACCGATGGCGCACCGATGAACGCACCCGTGGGATATTTATGAAAAGATGAAATCGGCAGGTTTGGCGCTGGAAGTTGAGGGGCTGGCAGTGGCGCGGGGCGGGGTGGCCGTGCTGGAAGGCGTCAGCTTTCGGCTGGCTGCTGGTGAGGTGCTGGTGCTGCGTGGGGCAAACGGAGTGGGCAAAACAACCTTGCTACGGACGCTGGCAGGCTTGCAGCCAGCGTTGGCAGGTGTGGTCAGCGGTGCCGAGGATGTAGCTTATGGAGCGCATGCCGATGGGCTGAAGGCGATGCTGACGGTTGTGGAGAATCTGGCGTTTTGGGCCTCAATCCATGGTGGTGAGGTTGGCGGGGCATTGGAGGCGATGAACCTGCTGACGTTGCAGGATCGGCGCGCGGCGGATTTGTCGGCGGGGCAGAAACGGCGGCTGGGGTTGGCGCGGCTGCTGGTGTCGGGGCGGAAGGTCTGGCTGCTGGATGAGCCTACGGTATCGCTGGATGCGGCGTCGGTCGGGTTGTTTGGCGCGGCGTTGCGCGGGCATCTGGCGGCGGGTGGCATGGCGGTGATTGCGACGCATATTGATCTGGGGCTGCCGGAGGCGCGGGAACTGGATTTGACGGCGTATCGCGCGGGACCGGGGTTCAAGGGCGCGTTTGACGAGGCACTTGCATGAGAGCGTTGCTGGTTCGGGATTTGCGGCTGGCGATGCGGGCAGGCGGCGGGTTTGGGCTGGGGCTGGCCTTTTTTCTGATGGTGGCGGTGCTGGTGCCGTTGGGTGTGGGGCCAGATGGGGCGATTTTGGCGCGGATTGCGCCGGGGATCCTGTGGGTGGGGGCGTTGCTGGCGTGCCTGCTGTCGCTGGACCGGCTGTTTGCGCTGGATTTCGAGGATGGCTCGCTGGATCTTCTGGCCACTGCGCCGATCCCGATGGAAGGCGTGGTTGCCGTGAAGTCGCTGGCGCATTGGCTGGTTACGGGGTTGCCGTTGACACTGGTATCGTCGGTGTTGGCCCTGCTGATGAACCTGGCGCCTGCGGGGTATGTCTGGCTGGTGCTAGCGCTGTTGTTGGGCACCCCGGCGCTGTCGGTGATCGGGGCGTTTGGCGCGGCGCTGACGGTCGGGTTGAAGCGGGGCGGGTTGCTGTTGAGCCTGCTGGTGCTGCCGATGTATGTGCCAACGCTGATCTTTGGCGCGGAAGTGGTAAGGCGTGGGGCAGCCGGGTTAGCGTTGGCGACGCCGCTAATGCTGCTGACGGGGATCACGCTGGGGGCGGCGGCGCTGTTGCCGTTCGCCTCGGCTGCGGCAATTCGCGCCAATTTGCGCTGAGATTTGACGTTTCTGTGACTTGAAATCGGGCGGCTAAGAGGGCAGTCAAACGCCATGTCGATCTGGGAATATGCCAATCCGAAGAAGTTCATGCAGACCTCTGCCAAGGCATTGCCGTGGGTGGCGGGGCTGGCTGTGGTGATCTTGGGGGCAGGGCTGGTGTGGGGATTTTTCTTGACGCCCGACGACTACAAGCAGGGCGCAACTGTCAAGATCATCTACCTGCATGTGCCAAGCGCGATGATGGGCGTTTCGGCGTGGTTCATGATGCTGGCGGGGTCGCTGATCTGGTTGATCCGGCGGCACCATGTCTCTGCCCTGACCGCCAAGGCGGCGGCTCCGGTCGGGCTGACGTTCGTGGTGATCGGACTGGTGACGGGGGCGATCTGGGGGCAGCCGATGTGGGGGACGTGGTGGGCGTGGGATCCGCGTCTGACGTCGTTCCTGATCCTGGGGTTGTTTTATTTGGGCTATATTGCGCTGTGGGCGGCGATTGATGATCCTGATACAGCGGCGGACTTGACCAGCGTGCTGTGCATTGTGGGTTCGGTGTTTGCGTTCCTGAGCCGCTATGCGGTGATATTCTGGAATCAGGGGCTGCATCAGGGCGCGTCGATCTCAATGGTGGGCGGCGATCAGGTGTCGAATGTCTATGGGCTGCCGCTGGGAGTTTCGGTTGCGGGGTTCGCGCTGCTGTTCGTGACCTTGGTGTTGCTACGGACGCGGACCGAGATCAGGTCACGCCGCATCAAGGCGCTGCTGGCGCGGGAGCGGGTCGCGTGATGCCGGATTTGGGGAAATATGCGGGCACCGTATTGGGGGCTTATGGCGCGGCTTTGGTGTTATTGGTGGCGCTGGTGCTGCTGACAGTGTGGCAAGGCGCGCGGATGAAGCGGGCGCTTGAGGCGGTTGAAGCGAGGGCAAAGCGTGAAGATTAAGCCGTTGATGCTGGTGCCGGTTGTAGTATTTCTGGGACTTGGCTCAGCCTTTTTGGTTGGGCTTGGTCAAGATCCTTCGTCTCTGCCTTCAGTCTTTATCGACAAGCCCGCGCCTTCACTATCTGCGGGCGTCGTGATCGACGGGTTCCCGGC
>JBDSXE010000571.1:0-4426 GCA_039926325.1 Paracoccaceae bacterium
TTTGTGATCGTTGATGACGTAAATATCCGCATGGTCGTTCTGGACAAGGATCCGATCTTTGCCTTGGGTCTATGCTCTTTGCTTGAAAAGCGACCGGACATACAGGCGACAGCATTTTCATGTGCTGATCTGTTCGAGCCGGCGATATCGGTCAATGATGATATGCCCGATATCGCACTTGTCGATCCCGGGCAGTTCGATCTGACCCCTTATCAACTGGCGCACCGGCTGAAGTTGCGGTTCGGGGCACGGGGTATCATCGGCTACACCGCCGACACCCCGATCACCGAGGTGCGGTCGTGCCTTGCCGCGGGGTTTAGCGGAATACTGCCGCGCGACGCCGGGTTGGAGCCTTTGATGGCCGCGATCGCAGCGGTGCATGGCGGGGCGGTCTGCATTGATCCAAGTTACGTCAAGCTGTTCGAGGTGACGCCGCTTACCCGTCCAGCCACGAAAACCCGCGATCTGACAGAGCGCGAGATTTACGTCCTGAAAGCGGTGGCGTTTGGCAAAAGCCTGAAAGAGATCGGGCTGGAGCTGGAGCTGTCATCAAAGACAATCGAAACTTACAAAGCCCGTGGCAGCAGCAAGCTGAACCTGCAGGGGCGGCGAGCCATCGTCGAATACGCGATTCGCAGTGGCTGGGTGCAGGCCGAAGAACGTTCGGCCTGACACCAGAAATCTGACCAGGAACACGACCTGAGCCTTTTTCGAAGGGTTTTTTTGCATGTCTGGATCATCGCTGCGCTGCGGCATTTCCACGGGGCATTCTCCTGACACATTGGCCTCGTGATGTAAGGTGATACCGAAACTTTATCTTCAAATCGGGGGCTTAACCTGACTTTCCAAACCATTCCGGCACAACTTAAGGTTTGATAAATGCTGCACTGCCGCATTTTTCGGTGGCGGCGCGAACTGAAAGGATGGTTGAGATGGCCAAGATTGTGGTGTTCGGGATTGGGTATGTTGGGGTCGTTTCGGCGGCTTGTCTTGCGAAGGATGGCCATGACGTGATCGCCGTTGACGTTGATCCTGGTAAGGTTGCCGCGATCAACGCCGGGCTGTCGCCCATCGTCGAATTCGGACTGAGCGAGCTGATTGCCGAAGTGGTGGCTGCGGGCAGGCTGACTGCGACGCTGGATGCAGCGGCGGCGGTTCAGGCCAGCGATGCGTCATTCGTCTGCGTCGGCACGCCGTCTGCGCCTGATGGCTCCATCGGTCTGACCTATGTCGAGGGCGTCTGCCGGTCGATCGCGGCGGCACTTCCGGGCAAGAACGGGTTCCATTCGGTGATCGTGCGGTCAACCATCGTTCCAGGCACGATGGAAAGGGTGTGCATCCCGATCCTTGAGGAAGTGTCGGGCATGGAGGCGGGCGTCGGCTTTGGCGTCGGATATTACCCGGAGTTTCTGCGCGAAAGCACCGCCATTCAGGACTATTACGACCCCGGCCTGATCGTGTTCGGCGCGTTGGATGCCACCACCGGCGACATCCTGACGGCGTTGAACAAAGACCTGCCCTGTGCGGTCAGTCTGGTCGATGTGCGGTCGGCAGAGATGATCAAGTACACCTCGAACGCCTGGCGGGCGGTTAAAGTCACCTTTGCCAACGAGATCGGCAACATCGCCAAAGCCTGTGGGCTGGACGGTCAGCACGTCATGAAAATCCTGTGTTCGGACCACAAGGTTTCGATGAGCCCCTATTTCATGCGCCCCGGTTTCGCGTTCGGCGGATCGTGCCTGCCCAAAGACGTGCGAGCCCTGCGGTCAATCGCGGCCGATATCGGCGTCGCCTCACCTCTGCTGGACGCGGTGCTGATCGCCAATGCGGAACAGATCACCCGCGCCGAGGAGATGGTGAAAGCCTCTGGTTCGACCTCTGTCGGGCTGGTCGGCATCAGCTTCAAACCCGGCACGGATGACATGCGGGAAAGCCCGTTGGCCGAACTCGCCTCGCGACTTATCGACCTCGGCATGACGCTGACGGTCTACGATCCGTTCGTGCATGAAGCCTACGCCAATGACATGAGCGCCGCGGGCCGTGGCAACGATTACAACATCGACCTGAAACATCGGTTGGTACCAAGCATCGCAGAGCTTCTGGCGAAATCGGAAATCGTGCTGGTCGGCAACAAATACGATGAAACGCTGGAAGAGTTGAACGCAGCCGCGGCGTATCGCCCGGTCATCGACCTGACCCGGATCAAGGCTGGCAAGCGGTCCGGCGGCAGCTATCAGGGCATTTGCTGGTAATCATGATGCTTGGGCACATCGCATACATTGCGGTCATGACAGGGTTGTTCCTGAGCGTTCTGACGCATTCGCTGACGAATGTGACGGGCGCACTGGTCGTGGTCGGTGGGATCGGGCTGTGGCGGTATGCCTGGGCCGCGACCAATTTTCTGCGGGCGATGGTGTATTTGAAGTGGGTGTATCCAAGCCGCAAAGCCCGTGCGCTGCGGGCCTATGCCGCCTTGCCGACCCCGGCACATGCCTACTTTCTGGTGACAAGCTACAAGATCGAACCAGAGGTAACGACGCGGGTTTATCAGGCGCTGTTCCGGGCGGCGGCGGCTTCGGCAGGTGGGGCAACCGTGGTGTGTTCGGTTGTGGACACCGCCGATGCCCGGCTGATCCGCAGCATATTCGACCGGATGGCGCTGGATACATCGACAGTCCGGCTGATCGTCGACCAGATTGCAGGCACCGGCAAACGCGATGCGTTGGCGCGATCGTTGCGGTTGATCGCACACGAGGCGCCGACGCGGCGGGACATTGTGCTGTTTGTCGATGGCGACAGTTGCGTGCCGGAAAACATCGTCGCAGAGGCCGCACCATTCTTCACCGATCCTGACATGGGTGCTGTCACGACCGACGAGCGGGTCGAAATTCGCAGCACCGATTCTGCGATGTTCCGCGACTGGTTCTCGCTGCGGTTCAATCAGCGGCAGGTCATGATGTCGTCGTCGGGTCTGTCCGAACGGGTGCTGACACTGACGGGCCGGATGAGCATCGTCCGCGCCGATCTTGCGACGAATTCCGGTTTTATCCAGCAGGTGCAGTCCGATTTTATCGACCATTGGCGGCTTGGGCGGGTCAGGTTCCTGACCGGCGACGACAAGTCCACTTGGTTCTGGCTGCTGAAGAACGGCTACAAGATGGGCTACTTGCCTGACGTCGCCTCGTTGTCGATGGAAAGCCAGCCTCGGCCCGGCTTTGTCGATTCTGCGGTGACGCTGATGGTGCGGTGGTTCGGCAATATGTTGCGGACCAATGGCCGCGCACTGACCCTGTCGCCCGCACGCATCGGTTGGTTCACCTGGTGGTCGATCCTGGATCAACGTGTCGGCATCTGGACCACGCTGTCTGGCCCGATCTCTGTCACGCTGGCGGCGGTGTTTGTCGATCCGATGGTGCTGCCGGCGTATATCGGCTGGGTGATGTTCACGCGGTATTCGTATTGCTGGATTCTGGCGCTGGTCCGTTTCAAGCCGTTCCCGATCAGCTATCCGTTCCTGCTGTACTTTAGCCAGATCACCGGCGCGGCGGTCAAAAGCTTTGTTCTGTTCCGGCTGGATCGCCAACGTTGGACCCGTCAATCGTCGCGCATCGGCAAGGCTACGGGCCAACCGTTCGGCCTGCGGGTGAAAGCATTCTCGTCTGTCTTCACACACGCCCTGGCCATCGGCTGGCTGACCTTCGGCGTCTTTCTTCTTTCTGGCCTCGTCTGAAATTCGCAAAGGAAATCCAAATGGACACCAACACCGCAGAGATGAAAGCCTTGGAATCTTTGCCGATTCAGCCGCTCATGGGTGAGCACCCGATGCTGGACATCCCCTTTGTCGTGGGAATCGATGGGCGGCAGTTCATAGGCGAGCGGTTGTCGCTGGTTATGGCCGAAATCACCGGGCTGATGGACCCGCACCTGGATGGTGCGACAAGGCTGATGCGGTTCGTGTTTCCGTTCAAGGGGTTCAGCGTCACGCTGGATATCTCGGGCCAAGTGCAATCGCTGGACCGCGAAAAAGGCACCGCTTTGGTCAGCTTTGTTGATCCGGCGGGCGGGCATCTGCCGCAGCTGCGCCATCTGCTGAATTCGTACATCTCTGGCGATCTGGTGGCCTTGGGCGAGGTGATCGGCGTGGCGTCGGCACTGCCATCACCGGCTGCGCGGGCAACTGGCAAAGCGGGCCGCCAGTCCGTCACAGTCGGGCGCGTCATGGGGTCGCTGGGGCTGGTGGTGGCAACCGTGCTGCTGGTCGGCGCGGTTGGAACACTGGGATACAAGCGCATTTTCACGATGCCGCTGGCAGCACCCGGTCTGGCGGTACAAGACGGCATGACGCTGGCTGCAGTGGCGTCGGGTCAGGTCGATTACTTGAACCTCAAGGCGGCAAAGGGCGAAGTTGCCTTTACCATCCGCGCCA
>JBDSXE010000572.1:0-7727 GCA_039926325.1 Paracoccaceae bacterium
CAACCTAGAGATTAAATGGCAAGGCGTATAACAATTATAGGTAATTGCAAAAAAGTATGCTATCGAGAACGAGCGAGCGTTGCAAAAATGATTCCACCTAAGGTAATTGTCCAAAAAGAAGCACGGAAACTACGATTCGGGCAAAAAAATGATCTTGGTGCGGAAAATTCATGGACGTAAGCGGAAGGTCATGAGTTAACTGGAAAAAAAAGGGCCGGGCAAACAGATGCAATATTCCAGAATGGCAGTGGCAAACGAAGTCGCCCTGCTGTCCTTGCCGGAACTGATCCCGGCTCAAGAGTCCCGACCAGAGGTTCAGCGCCTGCCGCAAAAGCCTCCGATGCTAAAAGCATACACGCCCGACGCTGATCCTCGGCTGGGGCATGTCAGGGCGTCCGTTCTGTCATTCCTCAACATGCATGTGTACGGCGACCTGCTTGTCAGTTTCCTGCGCGCGCGCAAACGCACCTTCATTGACCGCCTGAACTGGAGCTTGCCCGAATCCGACGGGATGGAGTTCGATCAATACGACACACCAGTCGCGCGCTGGATCATCATCCACGAATTCGGAGAGGTCTTAGGCGGTATTCGCATGACGCCCACGACCGCCCGCTGCGGGATCTACACCTACATGTTGCGCGATGCCCAAAAGGGCCTGCTCGAAGAGATTCCGACCGATGTGCTGTTTTTCGAAGCCCCGGTTTCGCAATCCATCTGGGAAGCCTCGCGCTTGTTCATCTCAGACGACGTCCCTGCCCATCGCCGCCTGCACGTTCAGTCGGTCCTGATGGACGCGCTGTGCGATGCGGCGCAAGAAGTAGGGGCCAGCCAGGTCATCGGCATCGTCCCTGCAGTGTGGTCGCGCTGGCTGCGTCGCCTGGAACTGGACGCGGTTCCAGTCGGTCCAAAGTTCGAAATCGACGGGACCATCAGCCAAGCGGCACTTTTCAACACCTCACGCCAACGCGGCTGATACCACCCGCACCTGACGCTAGCCCAATCACGCGCTGCGCCGATACTCGATGCGTCGGGCAAGCCAGCACCCGACCGTCAGTCCTATCACCGACCCGGTTTCATCGCGCCGCACCTGCACTGTCCAGTCTCCGGGCGCCGAGGCATCCATCGAGCGCCGCGTGGTGATCACCCACACATCAACGGCCACCGGATACATCCGCTCCATCGGTCCCGCCCCCAGCATGCCGTCAAACCCGGCAAACGTACCGCCGTCGCGGAAGTCGATGCTTAGCCCTGCCTCCAGTTCGTCCGACCAATAGCGGCCCGCGATGATCAGACCGTCAGCCACCTCTACAGGCGTCAAAGACTTGGCGATGACGTCAAGATTCTCTGACTCCCTACGCATTGACAGGTTCACCCCGTCGCGCTGCAAACTGATCCCACTGCCCTGTACAACACCATCTGCCTCGACCGTCAGTTTGGCGGGTGTCGTCGCATAGCGCAGCGTCACGCCATCAACCTCTGGCGTTGCCCGCACCAGTAGGCCCTGCGCTTCGTCCAGCCACAGCCCTTCCCAACCATGCGGCGATCCAGCGATTTCTGTCACAACAAAACCCAGCGCCGCCTCAAACAGGGACACCGCCGCGCCGCGTGCATCACCCTCGTGATTGAACATCACCACCACTGACAGCCGCTCCGACGCCGCATTCAGGCGATGCGCCCGAAAGCCGCGCAACGCGCCGCCATGCCCCGTCGTCTTGACCCCAGCCACAGTGTCATGCGCCAGACCGTAGCCATAGGTCGCAGGCGTCCCGTCCACAAAAGTCGGTGGTGCGGACAGCCGGTTGTAGATCCCATCAGGGTCATCGCGAGTGGCGTCGATATACGCCTCCCACGCCAGCATATCGTCCAGCGAGGCTGAAATGCCCGCATCGCCGATCCAGTAAATCCCGTTCTCCGCCGGCAGATACCCCGTCTCGTCGTTGCCCTCGTAACCCACGACACCGTCCGCCGGACTGCGCGTGTCGGGCAGCAGAGCCGCCGTTTCCATGCCAGCGGGCGCAAAAATCCGTTCGGCATACAGGTCTGCCATTGCGCGACCCGTCGCCGCCTCGATCAATTCAGCGACAATGCGGAAGTTGTTGTTGCAGTAGGAGTATGCAGCGCCGGGCGGAAAATGCCCGGTCTTCATCCGGGCCAGCAACGGCAAGGCATCCTGCCGCCGAAACTCTTGTTCAGGAAATGCGCCATGCAAAATCGTCAGCGCCCAATAGTCGCGCAAGCCCGATTGATTGTCGCACAGCTGCTTTACCGTGGGCAGGGGGTCGCGAAAATTCGGCAGGAACTTTGCAACCTGATCGCCCAGCGTGGCGGGCGCTGCCACCTGATCCAGCAGAACGCCGCAGGTAAACTGCTTGGTGATCGAACAAATCGGCAGCCGCGTCGTGCCGCTCATCGGCTTACGGCCACCGATATCGCAATACCCCCACGCCCGTCGCGCTACGACTTTGCCGTCCTTTACGACCCCCGCCACTCCGCCAGGTCCCATGAATCTGATCATCAGCAAATCCAGCGCGCGTTGCAGGGCGGTCTCGTTGATCTGGGTCACTTGGGTCGTCCTCATGCCGGTTCGGGCGCACACTGGCCTGCGCTGATCCGGGCGGCAAGAACCGCTGCGACTAAGTTCCGAATTTTCGTGCCAAACCGCTGTGCGATTTTCGCAGATCGCCTGCCGACTGACGGACCACTTCCGCAATCTGCATCAGTTGCTTGGCCAATGGGCTGGTCTTGCGCCAGACCATTCCGATGGTGCGCGACGGCTGCGGGCTGTTGAACCGCGCGATTGATACGGATGCCGACAGCGTCTCGACCGCGACCGCCATCTCGGGGATCAGGGTCACGCCAATGCCTGCGCCCACCATCTGGACCAGTGTGGACAGCGAGCTGGCATCCAACATTTCGCGTGGCCGTGCCGACTGCGCGTTGCAAAACGACAGCGCCTGATCGCGAAAACAATGCCCCTCTTCCAGTAACAACAGCCGCATCTCGCGCAGCATTTCGCGGTTCGGCACCGGTTTTCCGGCATCTGTCCCCGGTCGAACCAGCACGAATTCCTCTGAAAATAGCGCGACTTCGGTCAGCGATGGTTCCGACACGGGCAACGCCACGATGGCCGTGTCCAATAGGCCCTCTGCCAGTTCTTGCAGCAACCGTGGCGTCACTGTTTCACGCACCCGAATGTCCAACCCAGCATTCATCGCACCAATATTTCCGATGAATGTCGGCAGCAGATAGGGCGCAATCGTCGGGATCACCCCGATCCGCAACCGCCCGACCAAATGATCGCGCGACGTCCGCGCCAAGTCCTCCAGCTCATCCACCGACCGTAGGATGTCACGGGCCCTTAAGGCGAACGCATCGCCAAAACTGGTCAGCCGGACCTGCCGGGCCGCCCGTTCAAACAGGTCCGATCCCAGTGCCTCTTCCAGTTCCTTGATCTGCATCGAAAGTGCTGGTTGCGAAATCGCGCAAGCCTCCGCCGCCCGACCGAAATGGCCATGTTTTGCCAGCGCCTCGAAATACCGCAACTGTTTGAGCGTCAAGTTCCTCATAACGTCACCTTATACTCGTGATCAGAAAATCCTACTTAAACTAATCAAAGTTTTTTGATAGACCGTCCGCAGCACAGTGCGACGCGGCAGGAACCAGATTGGCCGACTTGGTGGCCCCTGGTCCCTATCGAAAGTCATCTACGCTGGCGACTTCGCAGCACAGCAAATGCAGCCACGATTGGAGAATGCTATGGACGGAAATGAACCCACAACCACCGGAAAATGCCCGGTAGCTCACGGATCAGGCAGCCACACCAGCTTTGCGGGCCGCTCGAACCGCGACTGGTGGCCGAACCAGCTGAACCTGAGAATCCTGCATCAGAATTCGGTCCAATCCAGCCCGATGGCAACCGACTTTGGCTACGCCGAAGCGTTCAAGAAACTGGATATCGAGGCGCTGAAAGCCGACCTTGTCGCGCTGATGACCGACTCGCAGGATTGGTGGCCTGCTGACTTTGGTCACTACGGCCCGTTCTTCATCCGCATGGCATGGCACAGCGCAGGCACCTACCGCACCGGCGATGGCCGTGGTGGCGCGTCGTCTGGCAGCCAGCGTTTTGCGCCGCTGAACAGCTGGCCCGACAACGTCAACCTCGACAAGGCACGCCGCCTGTTGTGGCCGATCAAGCAGAAATATGGCAACAGCATTTCCTGGGCCGACCTGATGATCCTGACCGGAAACTGTGCTTTGGAATCAATGGGTTTCAAGACCTTCGGCTTTGGTGGCGGTCGCCCCGACGTCTGGGAACCTGAAGAAGACATCTACTGGGGATCAGAGGATGTGTGGCTGATAGCCTCCAACGACCCCACCAACTTGAAAAACCGTTACTCCGATGCGCGGCAGCTGGAAAACCCGCTGGCCGCCGTCCAAATGGGCCTGATCTACGTCAACCCCGAAGGTCCGGACGGCAATCCCGACCCGTTGGCGTCTGCTCAGGACATCCGCGAGACCTTTGCGCGGATGGCAATGAATGACGAGGAAACGGTCGCATTGATCGCGGGTGGCCATACATTCGGTAAAACGCACGGCGCAGGCGTTACGACCCATGTCGGCGCTGAGCCCGAAGGTGGCAGCATCGAACAGCAGGGCTTTGGCTGGGCCAGCAGCTTTGGCAGCGGCCGCGGCGGCGACGCCATCTCCAGTGGGCTGGAGGTGACGTGGACGACCAAGCCTACCCAATGGAGCAACGATTTCTTCGACAATCTGTTCGCCTTTGACTGGGAACTGACCAAAAGCCCCGCTGGTGCCCATCAGTGGATGCCCAAGAATGGCGGCGGCGCTGGTACCGTGCCGGACGCGCATAATCCGTCCAAGCGCATCTCGCCGTCGATGCTGACCAGCGACCTTGCGCTGAAATTTGACCCGAACTATGCGCCCATCTCCAAACGTTTCCACGAACATCCGGATCAGTTTGCCGACGCCTTCGCCCGCGCTTGGTATAAACTGACCCATCGCGATATGGGGCCGCGCGCGCGCTACCTTGGCCCGCTTGTTCCGGCAGAAGTGCTGCTCTGGCAAGATCCGGTACCAGTCGCCACCTATCCCCTGATTAACGCGCAGGACATAGGCGCGCTCAAGGACAAGATCCTCGCGTCCGGCCTGTCTGTCGCCCAACTGGTTGGCGCGGCGTGGGGTTCTGCGGCCACCTTCCGCGGGTCGGACAAGCGCGGCGGCGCAAACGGCGCGCGCATCCGTCTGGCCCCGCAAAAAGATTGGCCGGTCAACCAACCCGCACAACTGACGCATGTGCTGGACACGCTGACGGGCATTCAGACGTCGTTCAACGCAGCCCAAATCGGGGGCAAGCAGGTCTCCATCGCTGACTTGATCGTTCTTGGCGGCAACGCTGCGGTGGAAAAAGCCGCGCGAAACGCCGGGCATGACGTCACCGTACCCTTCACGCCTGGTCGCACCGACGCCACGCAGGATGACACCGATCAACATTCCTTCGCGGTTTTGGAACCTTTGGCAGACGGTTTCCGCAACTACCTGAAAACGGAATATACTCTGTCTGCAGAAGAGTTGCTGGTGGATCGGGCGCAATTGCTGACCCTGACAGCACCAGAGATGACCGTTCTTGTCGGCGGAATGCGGGCGCTGAACGCAAAAGCCGGTGGCGCGCAGCATGGCGTATTTACCAAGCATCCAGAGACGCTGACGAACGACTTCTTCGTTAACTTGCTCGACATGCGAACGGTCTGGAAAGCCGCGCCCGATGCGGAAGGGGTGTTCGAGGGACGTGACCGTTCAACCGGCGATCTGAAATGGACCGGCACACGGATCGATCTGGTATTCGGTTCAAACTCGCAACTCCGCGCACTGGCAGAGGTTTACGCATCCGACGACGCCAAGGCATCGTTCGTGCACGACTTCGTGGCGGCGTGGACCAAGGTGATGAACCTGGACCGGTTCGATCTTTAAGGTTTCGGCCATTAAAACGGGCGCGGCATCACTGCCGCGCCCATTTCTTCACTTCACCCTGGCCTTGATCGCCTCGACATCCGCCGTGGTCATCTCGCCAATCGTCGTCACCTTGCCATCGACGATCTGCCACAGCCGGAACGGCCCCGCGATATCGCCGTATTGGTCAAAGTTGACCGGCCCGATGACGCCTTCATACCGGATCGGCTTGCCTGCCTTGATCAGCGCCAGCGCCTTGACGAATTCGTCCTTGCCCGCGTAAATCACCTCGCCCGTCGGATCGACCGCCTTGCGGATCGCATCAGGCAGCTTGGCGGCATCAGGCCCACCGGCAATCGCAATCGCCAAACCAACCAGCGCTCCGGCGTCATACGAACGGTCAGCAGCAGGTGCCGCCGGGTCAATGCCGGAAAACGCCTTGTAGTTGGCGTTGAAATACTCGGTCGACGCCGATGCTACGGTGCCAGATGAGGTGCCGAATGCATTGCCCAGATATTCCTTGCCGACCGCCGTCACGAAATCGTCAGAGTTCATGCCGTCGTTCAGCAGAAATTTCTGCACCCCGCCCTGACTGATCCAAGTCCGCGCAATAGTCGCTCCATCGACCGGGTCCGAAATCAGATACAGCGCATCCGGGCTGCCTGCCATCGCAGCGGTAACTTCCGAGGCATAGCTGGACTGTTTGGCGTTGTACGGCGTCACCGAAATCACCGTGCCACCCAACGCGGTGTAGGGGTCGGTGAATTCCTTGACCAGATTGACGCCGAAGTCGTTGTTCTGGTGGATGATGACAATCTTCATCATCTTCTGATCAATCGCGAACTTCGCCGCCGCCACGCCTTGCAAGGCGTCCGATGTGATGGTGCGGAAGAACACACCGTTGGTCTTGCCATCCCGCGCCAGCGCCGTCAGCGTGGGCGAGGATGAGGCGGGCGAGACTTGCAACACCTTGGCCGGACCCGTGACCGAGGTCAGGATCGGGATCGACATCGGGCTGATGATGCCGCCGATGATCGCAGGCACATGGGCGACCTGAACCAGTTGCGTGGCCGCATCGACCGCAACGTTGGCCTGCGTCTGGCTGTCGCGCGTGTCGGTTTTCAGCGTGCAACCCGCAACGCCACCGGCATCGTTCAGATCCCGAAACGCCATCTCGACCGATTTCGCACCGGCCTGACCATATTCGCCAGCCTCGCCGGTCAGTTCCATCACCAGTCCGACCGTGATGTCGCAAGCCTGCGCGCCAAACGGCAGCAGCGTCAGGGCGGCGACGGTCGCAAGCAAAGTCTTTCTCATTTTATCCTCGTCTGTTGGTTGGGGCCTTTTGTTATCCGCGCCGGATCAGGCTTTTCGGCGTGTTGGCATCCGCTCAGGACGCTTTGTTCAGGTTGTATTTGATGATCTGGCCATGCCGCCCGTTGCGGTCTCGCTCCAATGTATAGGTGTCGCCCTCTGGTACATGACCCTGCGCCAAGATCGCGGCAATCTCAGCGCGGTCCAGTGCGGTCAGCTGCAGCGCCGCCACCTTCAGGTTCTGCGCCAGATGGCTGCGGTTGCGCGCCCCCACGATCACCGCCGCCACCGCGGGGCGGTCCAGCATCGCCGCACTGGCGACCGTGGCAATATCGGTGTCATGCCGATCCGCGACCCCGCGCAGGCAGCGCAGCAGCGCCTGAAACAGATCCCAGCCGCCGAAATCGTCGATGATGAGCTTATATTTGGTCAAGGATCGGTTTTCC
>JBDSXE010000573.1:0-2523 GCA_039926325.1 Paracoccaceae bacterium
CGCGGCTTTGTTGGTGAACGTGACGGCAAGGATTTCGTTGGGCCGCGCCCGACCCATTGCCATCAGATGCACCACGCGGGCAATCAGCGCCTTGGTCTTGCCAGTGCCAGCACCCGCCAGCATCAGAACCGGACCATCCATCGCCTCGACCGCGGCACGTTGAGCGGCGTTCAGATCGTCAAGATAGGGCATGGGTCGGGCGGCCACGGCACGCTGCGACAGCGGCATGGCGGCCTCGAACGCTTCGGATTCGTCAAAGCCCATCATTGGCGCACGATAGCGCGGCTTGGCGGTAAGGGGAAGCGCCGTTCTGCATATGTTCGCGCAGCTTTCCCAGATGAAGTCGTCGGCGGGATATGGCTCACCTCAGCTTGTGCGGTGATGCTTCGGGAACCGCGCGCGGTAAGGCGCGTTCGTTCCATGTCAACGAATTGGCCCGTAGCCAAAGCGGGCACCCTTGAAACAAGGAGAAATGCCATGACAAACTCCGTTCAAATCTCAAAAGTGATCCATGCGTCAAAGTCTCAGGTTTGGGACGCCCTGACGATACCAGAGATCATCAAGACCTACTTCTTCGATTCGACGGTCGAAACCGATTGGAAGCCCGGCAGTCCGATCACGTGGAGCGGCGAATACAAGGGCAAGCCCTACAAGGACAAGGGGACGATCGAGGCTGTGGAGGTGAACAATCACCTCAGCATGACGCATTGGTCGCCGCTGTCCGGCCTGCCCGACAAGCCGGAAAACTACCACACCGTGACGTTCGATCTGGAAGGGACGCCGCGCACCACCAAAGTCACCCTGACCCAGACCAACCTGACCGGAACCACGCCGGAACAGGCCAAGAAGAATTGGGAACCGGTGCTGGAAGGCATCAAAACGGCAGTTGGTGGTTAACCGCTAGTCGCGATCAAGAGCAGACGCTTTGGCCGTCGCGGCGGTCAGGGCGTCTTTTATTGCCGCAGTCAAGCCAACCTCTGCCGCATCAAGCCCCGCAGCGGTGATCCCTTTGTAAGCGCGGTAGAGGTCAAGGATGTCGCCCAGTTCACCCATCCGACCCTGCAAAAACTCTGCCGAACCGCAAATCACGGCTTCTACGGCTTTCACGGCAATCGCATCCGGCAAACCGCGCGTTTTCGCGTCGACCAACATCGCTTGCGCCATCAGCGCCGGATAAGCCGACCCGGACCCCGACAGCGCAGCAAGGTAGTTCAACTGCCCCTCGTCCGCCACGCGGTCCTGTTCACCCATCGCGCCCAGGATTGTTGCAACCAGGTTGGCGTCCGTCGCACTGATGTCTGCGGCGACCCAGGGCGTATACGACCGCCCCAGCGTCGCACCACCGTTCGGCATCGCGCGCACAATCCGGGCGTCGGGCATCAGGCGCGCGAGTTTGGCATGTGTCCACACCGTCATGAACGACACGACAAGTTTGCCCTTGCCATCAAAGCCCGCCAGCGGGAAATCTTCGGGCCGAACCGCGATGACGATCACGTCCGACGCCGCACATAGACCCGCCACATCGGCCCAGATCACGCCCGTATGCGCCGCATAGCTATCGCGTTTGCCGGACCGGTTGGCCACGATCAGATCACCCTCTGGCCACAGCCCCTGACCGATCAGCCGTAAACCAAGCGCCTGCCCCAGCCATCCGGTAGCGCCTAGAATGCCAAGCTTCATGGCGACAACCGCGCCGGATATGCCGCGCGCATGTCGTCGGAATAGCGGGCGAACAGCCGGGCGAAGGCAAGGATGTCGCCTTCTGGCCAGTTCTTGAAAACGCTCATGGTCTTTTGCCATTTCCGTGTCCGAAACGCCTCGAACAGTTTGATCGCGGCCTCGGTCAGTGTCAGGATCGAACGGCGGCCATCAAGCTGACTTGCGCCGCGCTGCAGATAGCCGCGCTCCACAAGGTCGGCCACGATCCGGCTGGCACGAGAGGGGTCCACGTTCAGCTCTTCCGCCAGCAAACCAACCGTGGCCTCGGTAGCGGCTGCCCGGCCAATGCCATGCTGAATGCGGGTGATTGCCGTCAGCGCGTGGAACTGCTTCGCCTCTAGTCCGGAACCAAGCTCTTGCATCAGCATGGCGGGCACGTCGCCCTTCATCACGCGACGCATGTAGTGGAACTGGTCAAGGTCAAAAGACAGCAGTGCAATCGCGGCATCGTCAGAGAAACCAGCGTCCAACAGGCTGTTGTGAACCCGCTCCTGATAGCGCGGCGGCGTTTTGCCGGGTTGGTCGGGGAACGGATGCGGCTTTTCGGCGTTCATAGAAAGGGCGTGACCTGTGCTGATGGCATTTGATTGTCATCCGCATATATGTGCTATTGACATATAATGCAACGCCCCCTATCGCTGCCGCCCTCACGTTGTTGCAGGAGATCATCATGGCTGAACCGCAAGTTTCCGCCCCGGCCAGCAATATCCCCGCGCCGGAAACCGGTTCGATGCGGCTGGTGCTGCTGTCGGTTGGTTTGCTGCTGCTGCTGGCCTCTCTGGACCAAAGCATCGTCTCGACCGC
>JBDSXE010000574.1:0-3802 GCA_039926325.1 Paracoccaceae bacterium
GCAGCAAACGGCGGTAGTCTAATCTTGGCGTCGATTGAAACGAAAATTCTGCGAGATGAATGAATGGTAGCTTTAGGAGAAAGCCGCAACCGCGCTGCTGCACTCGATTCAGTCAGCTTTCCGCCCTTTGCCTCTGCCGCCACGTCGACGTTGTCTGCCCTTAGGGTAAGACAGGGGCTGACGTTTCAGGCTTCAGTTTCGGGCGCGGCTTCATCAGAACCTCTTGCCAGCCATGTCCAAACCCAGCATCACCTGCCCTCCGACGGTAAAGTTGTGAGGCGACATCGCAACATGTTTGACGGCCGCCTGAATGTCACGCAGGCAGCGTTCTAACCGGCCATTTTCGGAAATTGCCGCGGCCCCGGCAGCGGCGGCCAGCAGTTCGACGGCCCGAAGCGACGCCTCGGCGGAATGAGCCAGTGCCACCCGGAAGAAGGCACGCGCCTCGACCAGGTCTTGGCCGCCGATGCCAAGTGCCTCTTGGAGGTCTTGCAAGGCCGACAAGATTAACGCTTTGCCTGACCGGCGCAGCGCCTCGGCGCGAGCAAGGTCGGTCTGGATCATCTCGCGCTCTCGCATGGGTTGGGAGGTGCCCGCGGTGGTGCGGGTCGACAATACGATAACGGCTTCAACGGCAGCCTTTGCGATGCCCAAGGGCACGATAGACACGCTAAGCGTCAGCATTGGTACAATAGGAAAGCGATAAAGCGTGCCATCGTGACGCGCGGTTGCGTCGACAAAGCCATGGGTGTGCTCCTTTGGCACAAACAGGGCATCAACCGAAAAATCGTTACTCCCCGTGCCCTTCAGGCCAGAGACATACCAGGTGTCGATGATGTTCACGTCGGTGCCGTCGAAATGGCAGAAGATTATGGCCGGGTTCTGCGGGTCGCCCTCACCTTCGATCTGGCATAGGCCGATCACGCGTCGTGCTGTCGGGATGCCGCTGGTAAAAGGCCAGCGCCCAGTGACCATGAAACCGCCCGCGACGCGGCGTGCCGTGCCCAAACTGGCCGTCGACCCAGCCATCTGACAATCCGGCCCTGAGACCCAATTGCGCGCTACCTCTGGCTCAAGGTAGGCGACCATCCGGCCTATTGTGTTGGCATTCGTCAGACACCAGCCAAAACTGCCATCTATGGCAGAAGCGGCCTCGACCACCTCCACCAAGTCTTGCGGGCTGATTTCAGCCCCGCCCAAGGCGCGTGGGGTCCACAGACGGAACAAGTCCGCGTCAATCATCGCATCTGTCACGGGCTGCGACAACCGGCGCAGGCTGTCCGATTCAGACCGGTGGCGCGTCACAATCGGGGCAAGCGCGCGAATGCGGTCCATTACATCCGGCAGCAGGTCTTTGGTCGAGCCATCCATGATCATTCCCCATCGAGCAGTTTGATTGCACTCAGGTTTGCGCCAGCATTCCCAGTGATGCAAAAGCGAAGTTTTCATGTTAGGCTGAATCCTATTCATCCAGAGGGAGTGCTGCGCTGCGTACCCTGCCCCCCTTGACGGCTTTGCGGGCATTTGAGGCCGCAGCCCGCCTGCTCAGCTTTCAGGACGCCGCCAAAGAGCTCGCTTTAACCCCGACGGCGATCAGTCATCAGGTCCGCTTTCTGGAAGAGTACTGCGGACAGCCGCTCTTTCAACGCCGACCCCGTCCTTTGTCCCTGACGCAGGCCGGGGCAAGGTTGTTGCCCGCAATCAGCGCAGGGCTGGACCTGTTCGCCGAAGGTCTGGCCTCGGCGCCCGATCTTACAAACAAGCGGCTGCGGGTCACGGCAACCAATGCCTTCGCTGCACGCTGGATCATGCCCCGCATGCCCACATGGCGGGAGGCTCATCCGGATATCGGGCTGGACATCATGGGAACCGACCATGTGCTGGATCTTACCGGCGACCAGATTGATATCGCCATCCGCTATGCCCGCCAGCCACCGAAAGGCGTGATCTGTACCGAGATCGGCCGCGACAGCTACATTCTGGTCGCCAGTCCGGCGATTGTCGGGGCAGGCCCGACTGACCTGTCTGCGCAGGAAATGCTGGGCCTTCCCTTGATCGACGGGCAATGGCCGGCGGAGACCGCCAATCCGCCCATGTGGTTCGAATGGGTCAGGGTTGCCCGTTCCATGGGTGCAGATGTGCCAGACCTTGCAAAACACGCCGCCCTCAGTTTTCGCGAGGATCTTCATGGCATCGAAGCCGCAATCGCAGGCTACGGAATCGCCATTTGCAGTGACGTTCTGGTGTCGCGCGAACTCGCGAATGGAACGCTGGTAAAGGTTTCGAGCTTGACCTTGGAAGGTTTCGTCTTTTTCGCGGTTCACAGACCCAAACACCCACGCCAAGACGTGATCAAAGAATTCGAATCCTGGCTGTCCTCCCAGTTTAGCTTGGCCCAGATACCCAGCCCGACCCCGCTCGTACCGGGCTGAGAAAGACGACTGCTCAATCTTCTAGCGCGCGTTTTCTGCGTTCATAAGACTTGCTTTCATGTGAACCGTAGGTGGCCGACGCTCCCCTTGGAGATCAGCCTGCACACAATGCTATAACGACCTTCGGTCATATGTTAATTGGCGACATAGCCGGGCTGGCAACGGTGCAGAAGCGCGTTCCGGATCATTGAGTACTCAACGACTGCTTCCCGCCCCTTAAGCTTACCCGCAGCTGAGTTGGCAAATCATGCTATCTTTAGATGCTTCGGTGATCCCGAAGAAAAGGTGGACAGGAGTGAACGCATGTCCATCGAAACCCTAAAGGTCGTCGATCTTGCGGTGGTGATGCACATGCGCTGCCCGAGGTGCAGGTTAGGGCATCCTGCCCGCAGCTACGATCCGCCCTCCTACGCCCTCCTGCACCAGCACGGCGGTTTTCAGCACGGGATCGCCAGGCATCGGCAAAGTAAAGGTTGAGGTGCCAGATTTCCAACTGCCTAGGCTTAACAGCTCTTTTACGATGTTACGGTGTGGCAATGTCCGGCCCGAGTTCTCGCCGCGGCGGACCGGGACCGAAAGGGTCCTAGGATCGTAGCGCACCAGCCAGACGATAGCATCGGACCCGGCAGCCGGCCCGGCAATCGAGACCGATCCGCTACTCCATGAAACAATCGGCCCGCTGTCGCCGCGATCCCCAGAAAGGATCGCCGCTTCCACCTCGCTGATGCTGGTGCCAACGATGGCGGTGCTGCCGTTCACGATCATCTGAGGCGTGTAGACATTAGATCGGCCGCCGGCCCGGGCGTAATCCGATTGCCGATCCGTGAACGCCGTGTTGCCGAACGTATCCTTCCATCCTAGACGATCCCAGTAGGTTACCGAGAAACTCAACGCCAGGATGTCCGGGCGATCGGCAATCGCGTTGAGATTGGCGTTTGCGGGAGGGCACGAACTACAACCTTGACTCTGATATTCCTCAACCACCGTGGGATGATCAGCATCCGCAGCGAGACTTGCCGTCGGCAAAACGAGAAAACCTATCCATGCTCCTCGCTTCAACCATCCGAAATGAATCCTGTTTATCATGATGTGCCCTCCAAATGTTGAATTCCGACCGCTCGTTGTCTGGCATTAACCGTTGGGTTCTGCCCAACCATGCGTAGATGCGTAATCGTCCGTTAAGCCGTGCTTGATTACCGCACATCCGCGACAAGGTTTTCTTATCTTCGCTCGCCGACCATGGACAGTTCGTCTATGGATGCGTTTGCGTTTCAACTCCGAATGGAAAACCGTCAAACATTCGCGTGATGGCGGCGACGAACACCTGATCCGCACAAATTTGCACAGACACTGGATGAAGGCTCTGAACC
>JBDSXE010000575.1:0-5566 GCA_039926325.1 Paracoccaceae bacterium
ATGGGCGATCCGTGGCCAATACGATGGGGTATTCTCCGCTTGATGGACTGACGATGGGCACACGCAGTGGTGGGATTGATGGCAACGCGGTGTTGCGGCTGGCGGAGGTTTACGGGATTGCCGAAGCCGGGCAAATTTTGAATCGAGAAAGCGGGCTGATGGGGCTGGGGGGCAGCAGCGACATGCGGGCTTTACAAAGTGCGGGGACCAACGCGGCGCAGTTTGCGGTGGCGCATTTTGTCTACTGGGTCGTTCGTCACGCCGGGTCGATGATTGCGGCGATGGGCGGATTGGATGCAATCGCGTTCACGGGCGGGATCGGCGAAAACGATGCGGCGCTGCGAGCACAGATTTTGGCTGACCTGGACTGGATCGCCAGAGACAAGCCGGTGTGGATCATTCCTGCGGAAGAGGAAAGGCAGATCGCGGCGGAGGCGTTGGCGCTGATAGCGGCGGGGCGCTAGCTGTGGAAAAACCGCGGTTTCGGCTGGACAACATCCCGACTTTCCTACCCAATATGGAAAAATTGACCGGAACATGCGCGCCAAGCGTGATAGCGTTCCGGCTAGCAGGAATGGCTGGATTGGCATGAACGCGCCCATTTTCAATACGTCGCCCCATGTCTCTGACGAGGTTCGCAAAACCACTTGCTACATGTGCGCCTGCCGCTGCGGGATCAACGTGCATCTTAAATCCGGCAAGGTTTCGTACATTGAGGGCAACCGCGATCATCCAATCAACAAAGGGGTTTTGTGCGCCAAAGGCTCTGCCGGGATCATGCAGATCAACGCGCCGTCTCGGTTGCGCGCACCACTCAAGCGGGTGGGCCCGCGGGGGTCGGGGGCATTTGAGGAAATTTCGTGGGATGAGGCTTTGGCGCTGGCGGTGTCGTGGCTAAAGCCGCTGCGCGAAACCGCACCGGAAAAGCTGGCGTTTTTTACCGGGCGCGATCAGTCGCAAAGTTTTACCGGCTGGTGGGCGCAGGCTTTTGGCACGCCAAATTATGCGGCGCATGGCGGTTTTTGCTCGGTCAATATGGCGGCTGCCGGTATTTACACCATCGGTGGTGCGTTTTGGGAATTCGGCTCGCCGGATTGGGAACGTACGAAACTGTTCGTCCTGTTCGGTGTGGCGGAAGATCACGATTCCAACCCGATCAAGATTGGTTTGGGGCGGTTAAAAGAGCGCGGCGCGCGAGTGATTGGCGTCAACCCGATCCGGACTGGGTATAACGCGATTGCTGATGATTGGCTGGGAATTACGCCGGGGACAGACGGGCTTTTGATTCTGTCGCTGGTCCATTGCCTGCTGACAGCAGGAAAAATTGATCTGGAGTATCTGGCGAAGTTCACCAACGCGCCATTGCTGATCAACGAGGCCGAGGGGGCGGAAAAGGGTCTGATCCTGAAGAATGCCGAAAGCCAGCCGTTCGTGATTGATAAAAGGACGGGAATGCCGGCGCCTTGGGATGGTAAGGGCGTGGAGCCGGATCTGGGCGCGATATGGCAGGGGCACCGGACTGTATTTCAGCATATGGCCGAACGGTATTTGTCGCCAGAATATGCGCCGGAAGTCGTGGCAGAACGGTGCGGAATTACCGCACTACGGATCAAGGAATTGGCTGCGGAATTGGCAAGAGTGGCCTTTGACGAGGCGATCGAGATCAAACAATCCTGGACCGACTTTCGCGGCGATTTTCATGAGACGATGCCGGGACGACCGGTCAGTTTCCACGCCATGAGAGGAATTTCGGCGCATTCCAATGGCTTCCAGACTGCACGCGCGCTGCATGTGTTGCAGATAGTTCTTGGCACGGTCGATGTACCTGGGGGTTTCCGGATGAAACCTCCATATCCCAAGCCCGTCGATGCACATCCGACGCCGCATTTTACCGCTGTGCCGGGTAAACCAATGGCGGGACCGCATTTGGGGTATGTTCGTGGGCCAGAACAATTGGCGTTGAAAGACGATGGCACCCCGGCACGTATCGACAAGGCGTTTACATGGGAGAATCCATTTTCCGCGCATGGGCTGATGCATATGGTCATCCCAAATGCCCATGCCGGCGACCCTTACAAGATCGACACGTTGTTTCTTTATATGGCGAATATGGCGTGGAATTCGTCAATGAATACCAGTGCCGTGATGGAGATGTTGACAGACAAAGACGCGAACGGAGAATATATTATTCCGCGCATCGTATACTCTGATGCCTATGCCAGTGAGATGGTGGCATATGCGGATCTGATCCTGCCTGATACCACCTATATGGAGCGGCACGATTGCATTTCTTTGCTCGACCGACCGATTTCTGAACCCGATGCCGCCGGAGATTCAATTCGTTGGCCGGTTGTTGAACCGGACCGTGATGTGCGAGGTTTTCAGTCGGTTCTATTGGATTTGGGTGCGCGACTAGGGCTGGCACCTATGGTCAAGGAAGATGGTTCGGCCAAGTTCAAGGACTACGCCGATTATATCCAAAACCACATCCGCAGACCCGGCGTTGGCCCACTGATCGGATTTCGTGGCAATGGCGATCTTGAGGGCCGGGGACCAGCCAATCCCAATCAGATTGATGCCTACATTGCCAATGGTGGGTTCTATCAGGCCCATGTCCCGGTGGAGGCCGCATTTTACAAACCGTGGAATACTGCTTATCAGGATTGGGCGGTCAAGACGTCGTTCTACGAGTCACCGCAGCCATATTTGTTCAGCATCTATTCTGAACCGATGCGAAAGTTCCAGCTTGCTGCTGAAGGGCACGGTCAAATCCAGCCGCCTGATCATCTCCGCGCGCGGTTGAAGCAGGCGATGGACCCGTTGCCGGTGTGGTATCCGCCGTTTGGCGATCTGGAGGCTACCGGCTGGGGCTATCCTGTTCATGCGCTGACCCAGCGACCGATGGATATGTATCATTCTTGGGGCAGTCAGAATGCGTGGCTGCGACAAATCAGGGGCAAGAATTTCCTGTACCTGCCGACAAAGATTTGGGCGGAGCATGGCTTTATCGAAGGCGACTATGCCCGCGTGATCTCGCCCAATGGCGGGATCACGGTGCCGGTGGCACATATGGCGGCATTGAATGAAAATACCGTGTGGACCTGGAATGCGATTGGAAAAAGGAAAGCCGCCTGGGCGCTGGATGAAGGCGCGCCGGAGGCTGTTGAGGGATTCTTGTTGAACCATCTGATTTCGGAACTGCTGCCCGCCAAAGGCGATGGGATGCGCTATTCCAATTCTGATCCGGTGACCGGGCAGGCGGCGTGGTTTGACCTGCGGGTCAGGATTGAACGGGTGGGGCCAAAGGACCATTCGGAACCAGCATTTCCGCCCGTGACGCGGGTTCTGCCGAGGGGAGAGACGCGATGACGATGCTGCCTTCGCATACCGAAAAGAAGCTGGGGCTTGTCGTGGATCTGGATACTTGCGTCGGCTGTCAGGCCTGCGTGACGGCTTGCAAGGGCTGGAATGATCAGGGCTATGGCGTGCCTTTGTCGGACCAGAATCCTTATGGTGCGGAGCCCTCGGGAGTATTCTTGAATCGCGTCCACAGCTATCAGGTGCAACCCGTTGAGGGCGCATCACAAATTATCAATTTCCCCCGCTCGTGCCTGCATTGCGAGGATGCGCCTTGTGTGACGGTTTGTCCGACCGGGGCCAGTTATAAGCGAGTCGAGGACGGCATTGTGCTGGTCAACGAGGATGCCTGTATCGGCTGCGGCCTGTGTGCGTGGGCCTGCCCCTACGGCGCACGTGAGATGGATGCAGATGCGGGGGTGATGAAGAAATGCACGCTGTGCGTCGACCGGATCTACAACGAAAACTTGGCCGAAGAGGATCGCGAACCGGCTTGCGTGCGGACCTGTCCGACGGGCGCGCGCCACTTTGGTGACTTCGCGGATCCTGATAGCAACGTCAGCAAATTGACGCGTGAACGGGGTGGTTACGACCTGATGCCGATGCTTCGGACCAAGCCTACAAACAAATATCTGCCGCCGCGCAAGAAGGACCGTCCACAGGATGCCAGCCTGCTTGGGCCACTTTTGGACATCAAGGCGACCGGTTTTGCGGGATGGTTGGACAAGGTGTTGGGTAAAATCTGATGCAACCCGCACCGTCTGTCATTATATTTACCGTGCTTTCCGGCATGGGATTTGGTTGTCTGGCGTTCCTTGGACTGGGCTTGCCTTTGGCGGTTGGTTGGGGCGCGTTCTTCCACTGGGGGTTGGGTTATGCGCTGGCTATCGGCGGCCTGATGGCGTCGACCTTTCACCTTGGCAATCCGCGCCGGGCATGGCGGGCGTTCACCCAAGTGCGAACGTCATGGCTGTCACGCGAGGCTTGGGCGTCTGTAGCGGCGCTTTTGTTGCTGTCGCCCGTCGCGTTGTCCGACTGGCTAGGGCTGGAATGGTCGCGAGTTCCGGGCATTCTGGGCGCGGTGCTGTGCGTGGCGACGGTTGGTGCCACGTCGATGATCTACGGCCAGCTTAAGACGATACCGCGTTGGAATCATTGGACGACACCGCCGCTATTTTTCGCATTTATGGCGACCGGCGGGGCCATCTTGACCGGCAATCGCGTGCTGGCAGCGGGGGGTGCGGTGGCGTTGGCGATCGCACTGATTGCTGCATTTCGGTTTGGGGACCGGCGGTTCGCGCAGGTGGCGCAGACCATTGGCACGGCTACAGGGCTGGACCGGATTGGCGAGGTGACGGTATTTGAACTGCCGCACACCGGGCAGAACTATCTGCTGCGAGAGATGATTTTTGTTGTGGCACGCAAGCATGTACTGAAACTGCGCGTGATTGCTGTGGTTTTCAGCGCGCTATTGCCGCTTGCTTTGCTACTGATTTTGCCCGCGCACCCGCTTAGCTTTGCGATAATCGCTGCGGTGCATATGGTCGGGGCTGCGTCCGCTCGCTGGTTGTTCTTTGCCGAGGCAGAGCATGTCGTGGGGTTGTATTACGGAAAGCGCTAGAGCTGGCTGCGCCAGAATGGTTGGTGCGACAAGTCAGGTATAGCGCCGCGCGCGGTGTAACAGAAACGGGCCGGGGATTGCTCCCTGGCCCGCTAAATTTCAGTTTCCTGCGATCAATCCTCGGCGAAGATTGATTTGTTCTGGGTGCCATTCGGCACAAAGATTGCGCCGACGACGACCGTGATGGATGCCACGATGATCGCGTACCATAGGCCGGAGTAGATATTGCCGGTCTGGGCAGAGATTGCGAAGGCGGTCGCAGGCAGCAGCCCACCGAACCAGCCGTTGCCGATGTGATACGGCAGCGACAGGCCGGAATAGCGGATGCGGGTCGGGAACAACTCGACCAGCATGGCCGCGATGGGGCCATAGACCATCGTCACGTAAACGACGAGGATCCACAGCAGCAACACGACCATCGGCTTGTTGACGCCGGCCGGGTCGGCCTTGATCGGATAGCGCGCCGCGTCAAGCGCGGAGGCGAGCTCCCTGTCGAAAACCGCGCCCTTCTCCTTCGCGTCGGGGGCGAGCGCGTCGTACGACTGAATGACGGTCGAGCCGACGCGAATCGATGTCACCCCGGTGAAC
>JBDSXE010000576.1:0-3740 GCA_039926325.1 Paracoccaceae bacterium
GACTAATCTCTATCAACGATTTAAAGGAGCGAGTTGCTATGTCTGTTGAAACAGGTACGGTATGGCCAACAACGCTCCGCGTTTTAATCGAAGATATGGAGGGTCGCGGGATAAGAAGTATTTGACCGGGAAGCCCATCTTCCTTCTTCGCTGGATTTGGCACGCGCCAAATCCGGCCTCGCCAGCCTGCCCCCGGCAGGCGCGTTCCGCACCAGCCCAGGCAGGCGCGGCCGGATTGGATAGGGCGGGATTGCGGAACGCCTCTTGCCGTCGCCTTGCGGCTTTGGGCAAGGGGCCGGGTGTTCGTCCACTGGACGACCACCTTATCGGCCCCGGCGCTTGGTGGGGGTGGTGCGCTAAAGCGGTCGTCGGTCTTACAGTATCTTCTGACCCGTCTTCGCCCAGTCCTTCATGAACTGCTCCAGACCCTTCTCCGTCAGCGGGTGGGCGAGCATTGCCTTGATAACGGCGGGAGGGGCGGTCACGACATCTGCGCCGACCCGCGCGCATTGGGTGATATGGTTGGCGGTGCGGATGGAAGCCGCCAGAATCTGTGTCGTATAGCCGTAGTTGTCATAGATCGTGCGGATATCGGAAATCAGCTCCATCCCGTCCATGTTGATATCGTCCAGACGGCCGACGAAGGGCGAGATGAACGTGGCCCCGGCTTTGGCGGCCAGAATGGCCTGATTGGCGCTGAAACACAGGGTGACGTTGACCATCCGCCCCTCACCTGACAGCACTTTGCACGCCTTCAGGCCGTCCCAGGTCAGCGGCACCTTGACGGTGATATTCTCTGCAATGGCGGCCAGTTTGCGGCCTTCGGCGATCATCTCATCCGCGGTCAGGGCGACAACTTCGGCGGACACCGGGCCGGTGACGATGGCGCAGATTTCTTTCGTGACCTCCAGAATGTCACGACCGGATTTCAGGATCAGCGACGGGTTGGTGGTAACACCGTCCACCATGCCAAGATCGTTCAGCTCTGCAATGGCGGCAACATCGGCGGTATCGACAAAGAATTTCATGGGGTAAGCCTCCAAACGGTTGCGATAGGGTCGGGGTGGGTTTACCGCAAATGGCCGGGTTGCGAAAGATGATATGGGGGCAGGGTGGTCGAACGGGTCTATGAGGCGGGGGACTTGGTCGGCGTGCTGATTGCCGAACCGCTGGGCCGGCTGCTGGACTATCGCGCGCCAGAGGGCGGCTGCGGCGACGGCGATTTTGTCGAGGTGCCGCTGGGTCCGCGCCGGGTGCTGGGGGTGGTTTGGGGTGCGGGCGAGGGCCGGTTCGATCCGGCGAAGATCCGCCCGGTGGGGCGCGTGCTGGATGCGGCGCCAATGCGGGCAGAGATGCGGGCGTTTCTGGTGCGGGCGGCCGAATACACGCTGACGCCGTTAAGTGCGATGCTGCGGCTGGCGACGCGCGCGCCGGGCTTGGGCGATGCGCCGTCGATGCGGCGGGTGTACCGGCTGGGCGACACCGTTCCCAACAGCCTGACCGATGCGCGGCATCGGGTGGTCGCGGCGTTGCGCGATTTCGGCGGGGCGGCAGTGACTTTGGGAGAGCTCGCAGAGGCGGCGGCGTGTGGGCCTGCCGTGGTCAAGGGGCTGGTCAAGCTGGGGGTGGTGCTGGAACAGGACGCGCCGCGCGATCTGCCCTATCCGCGGATGGACCCGCAGGGGGCCGCGCATCTGCTGGGCGATCAGGTGGCGGCGGGCGATGCGCTGGTGGCGACGGTGGCGATGGGCGGGTATTCCACGACGCTGTTAAAGGGCGTCACTGGGTCGGGCAAGACCGAGGTGTATCTGGAGGCGGTGGCAGAGGCGTTGCGGCAGGGGCGGCAGGCGCTGGTGCTACTGCCGGAGATTGCGCTGACGGGGGATTTTCTGGCGCGGGTGGCGCAGCGGTTCACCCAGCGCCCTGCCGAGTGGCACTCTGGCGTGACCATGACCGAACGCCGCCGCCTTTGGCGCATGGTGGGGCAGGGCGAGGCGCAGCTGGTCGTCGGTGCTCGCAGCGCGCTGTTCCTGCCGTTCCGCGATCTGGGGCTGATCGTGGTGGATGAGGAACACGACACGTCCTACAAACAAGAGGACGGCGTGCTGTATCATGCCCGCGACATGGCCGTTTTGCGGGCCGCGATTGCCGGGTTCCCGGTGATCCTGTCGTCGGCCACGCCGTCGTTGGAGACTTGGGCGAATGTGCAAAGCGGCAAATACGCCCGCCACAACCTGTCCGCCCGTTTTGGTGCTGCCGAACTGCCGGTGATGCGGGCGCTGGACATGCGGGAGGATAAGCTGCCCGCCGACCGCTGGATGTCCGACCGTCTGGCCCGCGCCGTGCAGATGCGGATCGACCGTGGCGAACAAAGCCTGCTGTTCCTGAACCGTCGCGGCTATGCGCCGATCACCCTGTGCCGCGCCTGTGGCCATCAGGTCGGTTGCGATGATTGCGATGCGCGGATGGTTGAGCATCGTTTCCTGAAACGCCTCGTTTGCCACCAGTGCGGTGCGACCAAGCCGATCCCGACAATCTGCCCGCAATGCAAGGTCGAGGGGCGGATGGCCCCGGTCGGCCCCGGTGTGGAGCGGATGGCAGAGGAGGTCGCGGCGAGGTTCCCTAACGCTCGTCTTGCCGTACTGTCGTCGGACCTGTTCGGCAGCGCCCGCGCGCTGAAAGATCAGATCAAGCTGATTGCCGATGGCGGGGCCGACATCATCATCGGCACGCAGATCGTCGCCAAGGGCCACAACTTTCCGCTGCTGACGTTGGTGGGCGTGATTGACGCCGATCTTGGCCTGCAAGGCAGCGACCTGCGCGCCGCCGAGCGCACGTTTCAGCTGATGCGGCAGGTTGCGGGCCGGGCCGGGCGGGCCGACAAACCCGGCGAGGCTTTGCTGCAAACCTATCAACCCGAACACCCGGTGATCCACGCCATCCTTGGCGGTGACGAAGAAGCATTCTGGAAAGCCGAGGCGGAGGAACGCCGCATCGCAGGCGTGCCGCCCTATGGCCGCATGGCAGGGATCATCCTGTCCAGCCCGGATGTGGCGCAAGTCTTTGACTTTGGCGGTGAACTTGCCAAACGTATTCAGCCGCTGCAAAAGATCGGCGCGCAGGTCTTTGGCCCGGCACCCGCCCCCATCGCCCGCGTCAGGGGCCGTCACCGCGTCCGATTGCTGGTAAAAGCCGAGAAATCAGCGCCACTGCAACAGGCGCTGGCCGAATGGATTGCCCAGTTCAAAATCCCGAATAACCTGCGCCTGACAATCGACATCGACCCGCAGAGTTTTTACTGACCCGAGGGTGAGGATGGCGGGCGTTCAGGCCACGTCGTCAACCTCGGCGGCGCGTTTGCGTCCGGTGATCATTGCGCGGATCAGGTTTTCATGGTGGCGCAGGCTGGCCAAGATGATCCCGCCGACGTGGAGGGCAATCAGCAGAAGCATGCCGTGCACGTCCAGCGAATGGACGGCCTGAACCGTATCGTCGCCGAAATATGCGTCAGTTGTCATCATCCAGCCACTGAGCGAAGCGACGGCCATCGTCAGCATCAGCGCCAGAACCATCGCCCCACCTGCGGGGTTGTGGCCGACATAGCGGCGCTCGCGGCCAAGCCGAATGTCGTTCAGATAACCTAGCACCGCAATCGGGCTACGCACGAATTGGCGAAAGCGGGCATATCGCGTGCCACCAAGCCCCCAGGCCAGACGCACAAAAATCAACCCTGCCGCCAC
>JBDSXE010000577.1:0-5467 GCA_039926325.1 Paracoccaceae bacterium
GAGCGTAGCCTTCGATATGAACTGGCAGATTCAGGCGTTTGGCGGCGGCCTCTGCTGCGCGCAATAGGTCAAGATAATCCTCCAGCGACACCACGGGTGGCATGAACACGCACAGGCGGCCATCGCGGGCTTCGACGGACAAAGCGGTGCGGATGGCACCGTCTACTTCCTTGAGCGGGGAGCCTTGCTGGATCACCTCGCCTTGCGGACTGGCCGCAACAAAGCTGGCAAGTGGCTGCGATTTGCGGTCAGGCGTTGTGGGGACTACATCGGGCAAGGGCGCCCGTTCGACAGTGGGATCGACCGGGTTGATGTAGGGGTATTGCGACGGTGGCACCCACGGGAGGGATTCCAAAGGTAGACGGTAGCCGACCGGGCTGTCACCGGGAACAAGGAACATATAGCCGCGCCGCAGGTTCCACTTTTCGGACCGCCAGCGTTTGTCGGTATGCTGGGATTGCCAGCTTTGCACCGGCAGGATGAAGCCTGACGGTTCGGTCAGGCCACGGTTGAACACGGTGGCAAGGCGGTGGCGCGCCTCGGGGTCTTTGAGTTCGGAATTGGCCGGGGTGACGTTGGCGGGCAGGTTCGCCTCTTTGACCAGCCATTCGGCGGGGTCTTCGAACGCGGGCAGGATGTTGCTGTCGTCCAAGTCCAGATCGGCGGCGATTTCGCGGAGGAGTTCCTGCGCCTGCAACGGGCCGACCCCGGTTTGCGCGCCTTCGGTGGCAATCAGCGCCTCATCCGCCCAGATCGGTTGACCATCGGTGCGCCAATACAGCGAGAACGTCCAGCGCGGCAGGGTTTCGCCGGGATACCATTTGCCCTGCCCGTAGTGCAGGAAACCGCCGGGCGCGAAACGGTCGCGCAGGCGGCGGATCAGGTTGTCGGCAAGGGTGCGTTTGGTGGGGCCGACGGCCTCTGTGTTCCATTCCGGCGCTTCGAAATCGTCGATGGAGACGAAGGTGGGCTCGCCCCCCATCGTCAGGCGCACGTCACCTTCGGCAAGGGCGGCATCGACCTTGTGGCCAAGGTCGTTGAGTTCATCCCAAGCATCGTCGCTGAACGGTTTGGTGATGCGAGGGTGTTCTGCGGTGCGGGTCACGGTCATTGCAAAGTCGAACTTGGTTTCGGCGTAGCTGGCGACACCGCTGATCGGGGCGGCGCTTCGGTAATGCGGGGTGGCGGCAAGGGGAATGTGGGATTCGCCGGTAAGGAGGCCGCTGGTGGGGTCAAGGCCGATCCAGCCTGCGCCGGGCAGATAGACTTCGCACCACGCATGCAGGTCGGTGAAATCAACCTCGGTGCCGGACGGCCCGTCGAGGGATTTGAGGTCGGGACGCAACTGGATCAGGTAGCCGGAGACGAAGCGGGCGGCGAAGCCGAGATGGCGCAGGGCTTGCACCAGCAGCCAGCTTGAATCGCGGCAGGAACCCGACAGGACGGTGAGGGTTTCTTCGGGCGTCTGCACGCCGGGCTGCATGCGGATGGTGTAGGCAACTTTGCCCGCAACCATCGCGTTCAGCATGACAACGAAATCGGTGGTGCGGCGCGAGTCCTTGGGGACGGTGCTCAGAAAGGCTTGCAGGGCGGACGTCATGGGATCGGGCTTACGGTAGATCGCAAGGTCTTCGACCATATCGGCGGTGTAGTCGAACGGGTAGTTTTCGGCGGTTTCCTCGACAAAGAAATCGAACGGGTTGTAGACGGTCATGTCGGCGACCAGATCAACCTCGATCTTCAGTTCCATCACCGGTTCGGGAAAGACGAAGCGGGCAAGCCAGTTGCCGAACGGGTCTTGCTGGTGGTTCACGAAATGGTTGGCGGGAGAAACCTTGAGGCTGTGCGAGATCACGCGAGTGCGGCTGTGCGGCGCGGGGCGCAGGCGGATGATCTGCGGACCAAGGATGACGGGGCGGTCATACTGGTAGTGGGTCAGGTGATGGATGCTGGCTGTGATCGACATTTTACACTCCGCCCGGATCGGGGTTCCGTAACACTCCGACGGTTCTGGCATGGAAGGCCAGCGACAGACAGGCTTGATTGCGGGGCTTTGCCAATTTTCAGGGCAACAGGTGGGGTCGTGCCTGAAATATCGGCAAAGCGGTCAGATATGATCGACGGTGTCCTTGAGCGGCACGTCGCGATGAGAAAACACGCTTTGACGTTCGATCATGCGGTGGACACGCGGTGGCTCGGTCCCGCAGTGCAGGGCGGTGATGCGATCGGACACGTCGGCATCCGCCTTGGTGCGGCGCATGTTGTGGCGCAGGTAGTCATCCCAAGTAGCGACATGATAGCTTTCGATCCATTGGTCGGGATGCTCCAGATCGCGCAGCAGCGCCCACTGGCGGGCGCCATCGCGGCGGCGAATGCGGCGGCGCTCGGTCATCAGGGTCAGGAATTCTGGGATGTCGTTTGATGCGATCATGTAGTCGATCATGACCATGACGGGGCCAGAGCGGCCACGCAGGTCAAGTTGCAACGAGGGTTCGCGAAAGCGGTCGAGAGGGTCAAGGTCAGCCTTGCCAAACTCTGGCAGGACGGCCCAGAAACCGACAGCGCCGCCGATGAGCAGCGATATGGCGGACGCTATAAGCGCTCCGTCTGTGCCGATGGTGTCGGCCAGCGCGCCCCAGATGTAGCTGCCTATGGCAAGGCCGCCGAAAGTGGCCATCTGGTACATCGCAAGGGCGCGGCCCACGACCCAGCGCGGCGAGGAGAGTTGCACGGTGACGTTGAACAGTGACAGGGCCAGCACCCAGCAGGCACCGGTCAGCATGATGGCAGGCAAGCTGAGCCAGAGGGTGTGGCTTTGCGACAGGATCAGGACGCCTGCACCGAAGCCCGCAAAAGCGCCGCGCACCAGCCATTCGTTCGTCAGGTGCTGGCGCAGGGTTGCGTTCATCAGGCCGCCGACGATGGCCCCCAATCCGAATGCGCCAAGCATGACGCCGTAGGTGAACGCGCCGCCTTGAACCAGATCGCGGGCGACGAGGGGAAGTAACGCGAGGACGCTGATCGCGCCAAGGCCGAACAGAAGGCCGCGCAGCATGACTTTCAGCAAGTTCGGTGACATGGCGACGTAGCGCAGGCCGGCGCCGACTGCGGGGCCAAAGCTTTCGCGCGGGACGGTCGTGGGTTTGGTCGCCGGTTTCCACAGGATCAGGGTCACAAGGATCGGGATATAGCTGACCGCGTTCAGGGCGAAAGCAGCGGCGGCCCCGGCGGTGGCGACGATGATGCCGCCCAGAGCAGGGCCAATGCTTCGCATCAGGTTGAAGCCCATTGAGTTCAGCGAAACAGCCTCGGGCAGGTTTTCACGCGGAACAATGTCGCCCAACGATGCCTGCCACGACGGGTTGTTGAGGGCGGTGCCGAGGCCGATCAGGAAAGTGAAGCCCAACAAGGTCCACGGCGTAAGAATGCCCGTGTAGGCGGCGGCGACGAGGGCCACGGAGGCGACCAGCATCATCCCCTGGGCGATCAGCATGATCTGGCGGCGGTCGTAGTTGTCGGCCAGCGCCCCGGCGGACAGTGAGAACAGCATGATCGGCAGCGAACTGGAGGTCTGGACGAGGGCGATCATGCTGGGGGAGGTGGTGAGGCTGGTCATCAGCCAGGCGGCGCCCACGGTCTGAACGAGGCCGCCAAAGTTGGAGACCTGGCTGGCGGACCAGAACTGGCGGAAAGTTTTGTGGCGGAGGGGGGCAAGGGCGGAGACTTGGTGGGGCAAGTGACGTCTCCCGGTCGCGGGTTTTGGGGGAGTGTCGAGGATGGCGGCCGGGGCGTCAAGGGTTTTGGGCGGGGAGTTTCACGCGTGAAATATGGGTTAATGGGTTGAATTAACAGGATACTATCCAAGAATTTTACGATTCGTTCATCCGAACATCAACTTGGCAATTTGGCCCAACACCCGCCGATCGACATCGGGCCGGCGTGCGACCGCTACTTCCAGTTCAATCGGTTCAATCCCGATTGGCGACGGTTCACGCGAAACGGCACGGTGGATCAACGACGATGGCGAACGGCGCAGCAAGAAACCCCAGCCATCACGGCGCAGGGACTGGCGGAAGGTCCAGCCGCATTGCCCGGGTTCCGAGTTTTGCACCCGTGCGAGCATCTATTCCGATCGGCACGATCTCTTTACCAGACTCAACATCAATGTAGCGGGCGAGTTCGCCGTCGCAGTGACGGTGTGCCCAAGCCCCGATCATCATCAGGACAGGCAGAAAATCCTTGCCAGCTTCGGTAAGGACATACTCCTCGCGTGGTGGACGCTCGGAATAAAGCCGCTTCTGCAGCAAACCATCGTCCGTCAGCGCCTTGAGGCGCTTGGTGAGCATGGTCGGCACAATGCCCAGGCTTTTCCTGAACTGATCGAACCGGGTCAGGCCGGCGTGAGCATCGCGCAACACAAGAATGCTCCACGCGTCGCCAACAGATTCGAGGGCCCGCGCGACGGGGCACTGCGGAAGTGAACTATTTTTCATTTAGTATCTTTTTGATAGTGACATCATATCTATTTGATACTAACACGTCCTCAGATGATGATCCACACCGTATGAAAGTTGATGACATGACCAGCACAACAAAAGGCATTGCCCTGGTGACCGGCGCTTCCTCCGGCATCGGTCTCGTGACGGCGCAAGCTATGGCGAAAGCCGGCTTTCGCGTATTCGGCACCAGCCGCAAGCAGGTGGCCGATGCCCAAGGCATCACAATGCTGACCTGCGACGTGACGGATGACGCCTCGGTGCAGGCGCTGATTGCGGAGATCATGCGCCAAGTTGGCCGGATCGACGTGGTGGTCAACAATGCCGGCGTTGGCCTTCTTGGCGGCGCTGAAGAATCTTCCATCGGTCAGGTGCAGCGACTGTTCGACGTCAACGTGTTCGGCGTCGCCCGAGTCGTCAACGCCGTCTTGCCGGTCATGCGCGCGCAAAAGAGCGGCCGGATTATCAACATGAGCTCGATTCTGGGCCTGATCCCGTCGCCGTTCAACGCCTTCTACGCCTCGACCAAGCACGCCATCGAAGGCTATTCAGAATCGCTCGATCACGAAGTCCGCAGTTTCGGCATCCGCGTGGTGCTCGTCGAACCAGGTGTTACCCGTACGGCGTTCGAAGAAAACCTGACACGCGCCGACCAGCCGCTGCCAACCTATGCCTCAGAGCGGGCACGGAGTGAAAACCTAATGCGTAAGTGGGTCGAAGAAGGCGACGCCCCGCAGATAGTCGCTGACACGGTGGTCAAAGCCGCCACAGAGAAGAAGCCGAAGTTGCGCTATTCCGCAGGCAAGCAGTCGCGCCAGGTTCGCACGTTGCGGCGCTTCATGCCCGAATGGCTCGTGGACAGGGCCTTTCGCAAGTTCAACGGCCTGCCCGCCCGAGTATGATGCAATCCGACTAACCTGCCCTTGGCCCTGCCACCGAATCCCGTGCCACCAAGGTGCATTCCAGTTCCA
>JBDSXE010000578.1:0-3398 GCA_039926325.1 Paracoccaceae bacterium
GCACGTTCAGGCCCGAATGTGCCGCCACGACCTTCGCCACAAACGCCGGTATCCCCGCAGCATCCTCCACGTCGAACACCACCGAAGCCATCCCCGGATTGGCCGCCACGACCTCTGCCAACACATCAGCCCGCCGTCCGGCAATGATCACCTTGTTGCCCAAGCCCTGAAACGCCTCTGCTAGCCCACGCCCAATGCCCGAACCGCCGCCGGTGATCAGAATGGTATTGCCTGTCATGTCCATGATCGCTCTCCTTGAATTTCACGATGGCGCTGATATAGCTTTGCCACTTACCACCAGTAAGTAGGCCCCAGAAATATCTGTAGTTACCAAAAGGAAAGTGTATGACCGCGACTGCCGCCGATAGCTGCCTGAACAACCCGAAGGTCGAGGCGCTGGTAAACGACTTGATCGGCCGTGTCGCCGACAAATGGACGATGATCGTGCTGGAAGTACTGGCCGAACGCGGCGAGATGCGCTTCACCGCCCTAGGCCACCTCGTCCCCGGCATCAGCCAGAAAATGCTGACCCAGACCCTACGCCAGATGGAGCGGGACGGTCTGGTCATCCGCACCATCCACCCGGTCATCCCGCCCCGCGTCGAATACCGCCTGACCGACCTTGGCCTTAGCCTCGGCGATGCGTTCTGCGGCGTTTGGACCTGGGCCGCAGAAAACCTTAACCGGATCGAGGCATCCCGGCAGGCGTTCGACCAACGCAGCCAATCTATTGTTGCCTAAACATTAACTAAAATTTGGGTTCATATTGGGCCAAATATCCCACGGGAGGTCTGGAGAGTGTGAAACCCTCCGGTCCCGCACTTAGCCACCATGCGCCTTGATTGCTTCGGCAAACGCCGCCTGCTTGCCCGCATCCGCCTCGGTCTGCCGCAACGCCACCCATTCTGCATAGGGCATCCCGTACACGACTTCCCGCCCCTCATCCTTGGTCATCTTGATTCCGCGCGCGTTCGCCGCTTCCTGATACCAACGGCTCAGGCAGTTCCGGCAAAACCCGGCCAGGTTCATCAGGTCGATATTCTGCACCTCTGGGCGCTTGACCAGCAGATGCTCCATCAGTGCCCGAAACGCCGCCGCTTCCAATTCAGTGCGGGTCGCCTGATCCAGTTCCACCATTACAAACCCTCCAGTACTTCGGTCAAAATCGGCGCCAGCAACGTAGCCCAGGCCAGCTGCCCCACCTGATCGCCGATCAAGTCATTCCGAACCTCGATTAGCGTGTTGTGCCGCCCCATCTGCAAGGCGTGGCGGTCAATCGCGTCGCCGGGCAAGTAGCCAGCATAGGGTTCATTATCGCCCACGAACAGTCCGGGCACCGCCTGTAACCGCGAAATCAGCGGCCGCGACAGCCGGTCATCTTGCATCGCATATAGTACGCCAACCTGCCACGGCCTCGGCTCGCGCCCCTTCAACTGTGGCGTAAACGAATGGATTGCCAGTATCACGGTATCAACCGCCCGCGCTGCCAGTCCGGCCAATGCCGCATGATAGGGCCGGTACAGCGCGGCCAACCGCCGCTCGACCTCGACCGCGCCGACATGGCGGTTGGCGGGGATAATTGTACCATCATACAGCTTCATCACCAGCGTCGGGTCTTCCTCGCCCCGGTTGGCGTCAATCACCAGACGGCTGAAATCGGAACAGATGACCGGGCTGTCCAACAACACACCCAAAGCCTGCGCCACGCCCTTCGCACCGACATCCTGCGCAATGTGCCGTCCCATATCGTCAGGCCCGATCCCCAGCGATCCGTCGCCGATATCGTCCGGCACCCGGTTGGTGGCATGGTCGCACGTCACGAGCCAGCGGCCCGGACGATCCGCGCCGGTGATGTGGAAAGGTTCCATGCGTAATCCCTCAGGAAATCCTGGCCAGAGCCATATCGAATTGCCTCACAAAATGGAATCGCTTCCTCCACCACCCCACCAATCCCCCGATTTTCCGCCCAATAGCGCCGATCTGCCCACAGAACAGGCATTTGCAGTGCGGTTTTCGCGGAAAATTCACGCACCCAAGCGAGGTTCCATTCGTATGGTTGCCCCCTTCGGCCAATTGGGCCATAAGTCCGGCGGCTCGACCATGAAGCAGAATTACGACGAAAAGGATCAAGGCATGAGACGCCTTCGCAACGTGAAGATCGTGGCAACCCTTGGCCCGGCCTCCAGCGACTACGCCACCATCCGCGCTTTGTTCGATGCAGGTGCCGACGTTTTCCGGCTGAACATGAGCCATGGGACCCATGATGATATCCGGGCCCGCCACACCATCATCCGCAAGGTTGAAGAGGACACGGGGCGTCCGATCGCCATTCTCGCAGACCTTCAGGGCCCGAAACTGCGCGTCGGCACATTTGCCAATCCCGCTGGCGAAGAATTGGTCGAAGGCGCGAAATTCCGCATGGACCTGTCCTCGACCCCCGGCGACATCAACCGCGTGCAACTGCCGCATCCAGAGATTTTCGCGGCGCTGGAACCCGGCACCTCGCTGCTGGTCAATGACGGCAAGATCCGGCTCAACGTCGAGGCGTGCGGCAAGGATTTCGCCAACTGCACCGTGGCCGTTGGTGGCATTATTTCCAACCGCAAGGGCGTGAACGTGCCAGACGTGGTGCTGCCCGTGGCCGCGCTATCGGAAAAGGACCGCGTCGATCTGGAATTTGCCTGCGAGATGGGCGTGGATTGGCTGGCCCTTTCCTTTGTTCAGCGCCCTGAGGACGTGCTCGAAGCACGGCATCTGGCCCGTGGTCGTGCCGCCATCCTGTCCAAGATTGAAAAGCCTGCCGCCGTAAAAGCTTACGACGCGATCCTGCAAGTGTCGGATGGCATCATGGTTGCCCGTGGCGACCTTGGCGTCGAACTGCCGGTCTATACCGTGCCGCCGATCCAGAAACGCCTGATTCGTGGCGCTCGTGCTGCCGCCAAGCCGGTAATCGTGGCAACCCAGATGCTGGAATCGATGATTGAATCCCCGGTGCCCACTCGTGCCGAAGTGTCTGACGTCGCGACCGCCATATATGAAGGTGCCGACGCGATCATGCTGTCCGCCGAATCCGCTGCGGGCAAGTATCCGATCGAAGCGGTAACGACGATGAACAACGTCGCCATCTCGGTCGAAAAAGACCCGACCTACCGTCAGGTGATCGAAGCGAGCCGCTTTATTCAGCGTGAAACCATCGCTGACGGCATCGTCGCCGCCGCCCGCGAGATTGCAGAAGCCACCAACATCCGCGCCATCGCTTGCTTCTCGCAGACCGGTACCACGGCGGCGCTTGTCGCGCGCGAACGCCCGCGCGTGCCGATCATCGCACTGACGCCGCTGATGTCCACGGCTCGCCGCATGGCGCTGACCTGGGGGTTGCACACCGCTCTTTGCGAACC